>JAKAXF010000138.1 GCA_021816645.1 Microcaldota archaeon
CGATCTCGGGTGCGGATTTCATTAAAACTTCGACAGGAAAAGTATCGCCGGCAGCAACTTTGCCTATGACGTTGCTAATGCTGGAAGCAGTGCGTGACTGGTATCAGTTGACTGGTGAGCGAATTGGAGTAAAGCCTGCGGGCGGCATACGAAATTCAAAGGAGGCTATCCGGTACCTAGTGACAGTTGCCGAGACTGTGGGCGAAGAATGGTTACAGCCACACCTATTCCGCTTTGGCGCTTCAAGTTTGCTGAATGATGTGTTACTTCAACGACAGAAAATGAAGACTGGCCATTACTCCGGTTCCAACTACGTAACAATCGATTAAGGCTCGCAACCATGACGTTTCTTGAATATGCTCCAGCCCCCGAGTCCAAGGCCATCCTTAAACTGAAGCCTGAGTATGGACTGTTCATCGACGGAAAGTTCATCAGTGGCCATGGAAAGCCCTTTCAAACGATCTCTCCGTCAACCGAAGATCCCATCGCGACTATCTCGTGCGCGAATGAACAGGATGTGGACGTAGCTGTTTCTGCGGCCCGTCGCTCGTATGAACATATCTGGTCCAGGTTGAATGGGGCTGTTCGCGGGAAATATCTGTTTCGCATCGCGCGACTAATTCAGGAACGATCTCGCGAATTGGCAGTAGCTGAGAGCTGGGATAACGGAAAGCCTATCAAGGAGAGCCGTGACGTCGATATTCCGCTGGTAGCGGCATGGTTTTTCTACTACGCCGGATGGGCGGATAAGCTTGATTACGCCGGGCTCGGCGCAGATCCGCAGCCATTTGGCGTCGCGGCGCAAGTGATTCCATGGAATTTCCCGCTGTTGATGTTAGCATGGAAAATTGCTCCTGCACTTGCCGCTGGAAACACGGTCGTTCTTAAGCCGGCGGAGACAACACCGCTGACCGCTCTCTTATTCGCGGAAATCTTGGAACAAGCGGATATGCCTCCTGGCGTTGTGAATATTATCACTGGTGCCGGAGAGACAGGACGCCTGTTGGTCAATCATCCAGATGTCAATAAAGTAGCTTTTACCGGCTCTACAGCTGTCGGTCGGGAAATTGCGCGTGCTGTCTCTGGCACACATAAGAAACTGACTTTAGAACTGGGCGGTAAAGGTGCCAATATTGTCTTTGAGGACGCTCCGATCGATCAGGCGGTCGAAGGCATTGTTAACGGTATTTTCTTCAATCAGGGGCACGTATGTTGCGCCGGTAGTCGATTGATCGTGCAGGAAAGTATTCATGATGACTTGATCGAACGCCTTAAAAGTCGGCTGTCAACATTACGCTTGGGCGATCCGCTTGATAAGAACACGGACATCGGGGCGATAAATTCGCCTGCGCAGTTAGAACGGATCAAGGCGCTGTCCTCGGCCGGTGAAGTCGAAGGTGCCACACGTTGGAGCGCTGATTGCGTGATGCCGGCAAAAGGCTTCTGGTTTCCACCGACAATCTTTACGAATGTCTCAACCAGCCATAGCGTCGCCCGCGATGAAATTTTTGGCCCAGTGCTTTCTGTCTTGACTTTCCGCACTCCAGCAGAGGCCATTGCTAAAGCGAACAACACGCCTTACGGTCTATCGGCCGGAATTTGGACGGACAAGGGCAGCAGAATCCTGGCTGTTGCTGATGAATTGAGAGCAGGGGTGGTTTGGGCAAATACGTTCAACCGTTTTGATCCGTCCAGTCCGTTCGGGGGATACAAGGAATCTGGTTACGGCCGCGAAGGCGGTCGACATGGATTGCTGGCGTACCTGAAATCAGGCGCGCCAGCCACTTTTAAGCGCTCCGAGAAGCAAGTGCCCACGAGTGCCTCTCCTGTGAAAGCAATTCGGCGATCGCGCATGACGAAGAGGGTGGTGTGAAATGAGCCATATGATGATTCCAAAGACTTACAAACTTTATATCAATGGAACATTTGTGCGTAGTGAATCCGGTCGATCCTATCAGGTGTTCGACAAAAACCACGTATTCGTGGCAAACGTGGCGATGGCGTCGCGCAAAGACGCGCGTGATGCAGTTGTCGCAGCAAGATCCGCTTTTTCTTCCTGGTCAGGGGCGAGTGCCTATAATCGGGGACAAGTGTTATATCGTATCGCGGAAATCTTGGAAGGTAGGCGCGAGCAGTTTATAGCGGAAATTCTTCAAGCCGAGGGCGGAGGCAGAGCGAATGCTGCATTGCAGGTAAACGAGACTATCGATACTTGGGTGTGGTATGCAGGCTGGGCTGACAAGTACGCGCAAGTAGCTGGAAACACGAATCCGGTAACCGGTCCCTATTTCAATCTGTCAGTGACTGAGCCTACTGGTGTCGTGTCGGTCATTGCTCCCAAGCGGCCCTCTCTACTTGGATTCGCCAGTGCTGTTGCGCCAGTGTTGGTTTCCGGAAATACCGTGGTCGTCATTGCCAGCCAGCCACATCCATTACCCGCACTGAGTTTAAGTGAAGTATTGGCTACGAGTGACATCCCTAAAGGTGCAGTCAATATTTTGTCTGGAAATCCCGCGGAGATTTCACCTTGGCTT
>JAKAXF010000139.1 GCA_021816645.1 Microcaldota archaeon
TTCCGATCTGTACCGTTATAGATGATTCCCATTATTTGCACCTCACGCACAGAGCTAGCCTTTTTACAGAATCCCAAAATAACGTTCTGAAACGCTTATAGCACTTGTCACATTGAGCGAGTCCACGCTCTGATGTAATGTTATCCATTACCAAATCACCGCCTGTATTTGGGCCACAGTCCCGCCGTTATTGACATAGCCCTGAATCTGTGCCACAAGCGTGTCATGGTTATTCTCAGCCGTTAAAATGGCGTTTCCCATTGCTTGACCCAAGCCAACAGCATCAGCATAAGTCAAAACGGTTTTAACTCCATTCACATCACGCAAGAAGTATCCTGTCGGCCAATTTGCAGATCCCCAAATGACCATTGCAGATGCAAGCATATGTTGGTTATTTTGATTGTTTGCGAACGAGGTGGTAACGCCTGCGCTGGTCGTAAAGGTGATCGGGGCGATGACCGCTTGGGATAAACCTTGGGCAATGAGGCCAATTTGTGCGTTGCCGACTTGGACGAGATTGTAGTTTGCGGGAGGGCCAACTACCGCTGATGTAGAAGCATCCCAAGACGATCCGGGTTGGATGGCGAGGGAAAGGGAAGACTCGGGAATCGAGATCCAAGGCGCACCTAATGTTTGGGTGGTCGAGCATGTGGAGACGATGAGGTTATTTGTTCCAGTTTGGATGTAATTATTCATATCTTCCCTTCCCTTTTCAGCCGGATTGCTTGCTCGTAATAAACATCGAAGCATGGATTGCAAAACCCTGACCGAAGGGCATCGCTCCATATGAGTACGTTGAATTCCTGCTTGCATATAACGCAAGTGATTGTCCCGTCCAAAGGAAACGTGAACGCAAGATCGGGGTCCACCTTTTTCAGATGGACTCAATCGTCAGATCGCCAACAGGCACAGTCGGGCCCGGATTGCCGTTGATGATCGTCAAGGCCGTGGACATGACCGATACACCGTAGAGCTGATCTCCCGCTGTGGAAGCGTCGAAGGTTGCGGCGGCGGCCACAAGCCCCCAATTCGCAGTCGGGGCGGCATAGGTGAGCCCGACCGAGTTTGATATCTGAGATCCCAAAAGATCGGATGAGTTTGATTGCGCTGACCAATCGGCGGATGTGATCGGTTGACGCGCATACGCCCCACCAGAAACCTCAACGGGGGGATAAGTGGTGTTGAAGCCGATCAGGTATTCCGTGGCTTCTGTCCATGTGACTGTCCCGTCTGTGACTGTCCCGCCGATGGCGGTTGGCCATGTCGGTTGAGCTGTTCCTGTGGTCCCGGCTGTGGTGCAGACATACAGATGACCGTTCACCGGGGAGGGGGAAACGTATTGCCCCGCTGTGGCCGCAGTCGAAGCCGCCCAATATCCTGGGTTGGCCGCTGTAGAGTTGAAATTGGCAACGAAAAGCGCAACGTATTGCGTGGCAGGGAAAGTGAAGGCGGTTCCGGCGATGGCTCCAAGCTCTTTGCCTTTTAGATAAGCGGATTTGTAAAGAAGTGCGGCCATTATGAATTCTCCTCATGTTTGGTTTGGCAGGCAATATCTCGCATGGCGTAAGGATAAGCGGCGAGCCTTCGGGGGTCGATTTCTTCTCCGCAGTCGATGCAGATACGGGTTTTCCTAGACGGCACGATCACCGCACGTCGAAGGATCTCTTCTTGCTGATTCTCGATAAATTTCTGGGCTGAATCGGCGGGGTCGCTCAAGGTTTTTCACAGCCTTGGAGGGCGAATCTTAGCTCTTTATTCTGCTCCACAAGTTCATCCATCGTGACCTCAATCTCGGCGGCCAATTCTTCTTTCTCAGCCTTGGTCTTGGGGATCACCGGGGAGATATAGTTGATAAATGGTGGGATGATGGCAGGATGGCAATAGATGGGGCCTTTCACCATGAATTTGGTTGGGACGTAGACAGGTTGGCACGATGTTTCCCAAAGCATCAGAAACCAGACGGCAATGACAAGGAGAAGCCCCTTCGTGCTCATTTGACTTCCCCATTTGTTATATGCCCATGCCAATGACCTATTGATTCAAAACCGATAGAAGGCTCAATCGTCAGTGTGTCGAATGTCTCTCCACTCGCTCTTTTATGGAATGTGGCATGTGGATATGTAACCCCTTTAGACAACCAATCCTCGGGATCGATAGGAGGCCAAAAAGAGACTGCCAATCTTTTATGCTCCGGTAAATATCCACAGGTTGGGCATCCTTTTGGAGCGCAATGAGGGCACAAGAAAGAAACACCAATATAAAATATGGTTCCATCCGCAGCATTAGGAACTCTTATCCAATGCGGTTTTAGGTCAACAAGTCTCACTTGAGACCCCCAAGCTTGACCGCAAGATCACCCATGAGCTGATCGCAGTTGCCCGTGGGAGGATGGGCTAGTCGCTTCTTTATCGCCACATTCTGAGTAGCGGATTCTTTGTCGATACGGGCTTGCAGGGCTTTCTGAAAGGATTCCTGAGCAAGAAGATCAGAATGAGCTTTAGCAATGGCA
>JAKAXF010000019.1 GCA_021816645.1 Microcaldota archaeon
AACAATGTCAAGGTAGGACAGTTTCCCTGTTCAATCACTTCAGAGGCCGACGGTTCAGAAAGGATACATTATGACTCGTACGATTTTGCCGGATTGAAGGGTATACGGCGCCGTAATTGGAAGACGCTCTTCTTGATCCGAAAACGATATCCAATATCGAAGGTGTTCAAGTATTCCGATGAATGGGACACACTCACTGATGGGGGTTCCATATCGTATTGGGATCAAACCTCGTTGGCACAAATTCCGAAATATGCTTTGCGCGATGCGGAAATATACAGGAGTGTTGCATTACAACAACAGATAGCGAATGACGTGCTCTATTACTGCCTGCAAGCCGACGCGTTGATCGAAAGGATGATGATAACTAAAGCAGACCTAAAATTTTGGGATATCGCACTGCCTACTATTTTAGTAGGCGGCATAGTGCTCACTGCAGTTCTGAACATGTATGCGGTCAGCCAGTACTTGCAGGCATGGGGCCTAATCCATGGGACGACCGGCACCCTGAGTTCGTTGCAGAACTTCTTCACACATTTAGCTGGAATATCGTGATACAATGTTGCGCAAACCAAAAACAAAACTCACGCCAGTAGATAATATCGACATCGTGCTCCGGGAAAAGGGACTGGTAATACGAATCCTGACAATGCCAGTTTATCTTGAGAGATATATCGATCCGGCCACTGCAACGGAAACGCAGCGCTTTTTCGTGTTGCTGAAGGACGGAAAGCAAACATTCAAATTGTTCATTGTGAAAGATGAGGACCATGCATTGTTGGGCGTATCAAGGGAAACTATATATATACAATACAAACGCGGCATGCCGGAACGTTTCGTGCAACTCGGCCTGGCGGACGTGGGGATAGCATTCGAGAAGGGGAAGCCGCACCCGGTGCAGGAAGACATGGGCAAAACACTGGTCAAAGTATTGCAGATAAACATCGATAAAAAGAAGGCGCCGCCAACGCTAATTGTAGGGCTTACAAAGGGCCTTTTCTACATGTTCATCTTCAGCGTCATCGTGTTCAGCGCGATGTATGGGGTCAACATATACATGCAATACGCCGCTGTCAACGCATGGCAAAGCGCATCATCGTTCCTGTCGCACTATCTGGCTTCTCAGCAGGCTGCATCCGCGCCAGTACCATAGGTTATCCGATGGAAGAGGAGAGTGGAGAGGAAGAGCCTAGACAAGGCTTTGCTGAATATTACGGAAAATACACTTTTGACAATATTCACCAATACAAGATAGAAGATGAATATCCACACCTGGTATCGCGCATCGTATCAGAGATACGCCGTGGGAACTTCATGATAGACGACCCTGAGTTGATAGGAGATATATCTTACTTCCTAACATTCATGACCGAAATCGCGGACAAGTATGACGCGGTCTCAGAAATAGTGAGCACGGTAATAAACCAGAAAACCGGACAGCCATACACATTGGAATCGTTTTCGCAATATGTGGACACGCACATGATGCTTCCTGCAGCAAAGACCAAGGCAGTGATATCGGCACTCGGCAGAAAATATGCAGTTGTGATGGCTAGAAAAGCATCCATGCGCAAGGGTACAAAGGACAAGCTACCTTTTTTAGACCGAGTAGCTCAAAAGCTACAATTCACAAATTGGCTGGAGGAAGAGCAAGAATACTTCGATTCCATAGTAAACAAGCTCCACCAGAGTGAATTCCTGATAAATCATTATAGGGTAATGGAAGACGGAGAAATACATATGTTAATGTCCGGCGACAATAAGAGCGGCAAGACTGGCACATCTACAAGGTTCGCGATATACTCATGGAAAGATTTGAGAGGGTTTTTCAGACCGTACATAGAAGAGCAAATTAAAAATGGGCATTACATAAAGATGGATGGCAGTCCATACAAGAACTTCAATGAGCTTGTACCGGAGCATTTCAGGTTGAAGGATCGCATGATAATGATGGACAGGAAGCACAGGCTCGGACTGCTAGCATCCAGTCCGTTCCCAGATTTGATTTATGATGAAGGCAATTTTACCAATCTGAACCTCAAGAGCATGGATCCTGAATCAGTGGAAGAAACAATGGCTGCATACGGCGCCAGGAACAAACACCCGTTCGTGATATACAACTACCAGAATTCCAACAGACCGACACTATTCTTACGGGAAAAATTCAACGTGTGGTTCCACAAAATCCATATCAATGTGGGCTTTTTGCTTATACGGCAGAGATTGATTGTACCAGGCAAGGATCCGTGGCTGGTAAAGCGCCTTTCCAAAATACTCGAATCGGGAAACGACGACGCTATATATGGATTCTTCAAGAGGCACCCATATACGATGCAGGAATTCGATAATCTCCGCGACATGCCCAAAAAATTAAGGGATAGATACGACATCAGGCGTCAGAAAGCCCAGACCGATTATTATAACAAACGGAACGCCGCGTCGCAGTTGGAAGAAGCCAGGTCTGAAATAGCGTATGATTTGGCCGAAAAGGTAAGCAATGGCAAGATGGCATTCGCGGCGCTTGACAAGGCGTTGTCGGACATGGGAGTGAGCAGCATGAGCGAGCGCAACAGGATAAAAGGGATAGCTGCGGGAATAATCAGCCAAAAGAATATCATAGAAAAGCACAAGAGGGAGACGGCGGATGGCTGAGGAGTACGACGAAACTGACAAGCGCCTGATGGAAAGCATCAGCGCACACCTGAAAGCAGACGATGTGAAGGGCGCGGTGGCCCAGATAAGGACGCTCGTGCAGAACTCAACGAATGCGGACGTAGTAAGGGAATATGCGTCGCTCCTTAACAGGCTCGTCACGATGCCGAAGACATCGCCTGCGCAGAAGAACGAGCAGCAGTTCGAGATACAGGTCGAGCATCCGACGACTACTTTCCGTGATGTCAAGGGCATGAATAGGCTGAAGAAGAAATTGTCGAAGGAGGTCATACTGATGATCAGGAACCGGCGCGGTTACCTGAAGCACCGGTTGAAACCCTCCGGCATATTGCTTTACGGGCCGCCGGGCGTGGGCAAGACGTTCTTGGCCGAATCCCTCGCTGGCGAATTCGGGATGAGCATAATCAAGCCAGACCTGGCGCGCATATTCTCGCAGTGGGTGGGAGAGACCGAGAAGAACATAGAAAAGATGGTCACGCTGGCGAAGCTGAATGAGCCATGCGTTATATTCATAGACGAAGTAGACGCGAAGATAAGGAACAGGGCTAACATAGAGGCCAGAGGGGAAAGCGCGGTGAACCTCGGCGCGACGACGCAATTCTTGGAAACGATGCAGCGCGTCCACAACGAAAATAACCAGATATTATTCGTGGCAGGATCCAATAGGATATGGGATGTGGATGCGGCGGCCAAGCGCCCCGGAAGGTTCGGCGATCTGATATACGTGCCGCCTCCAAAAATAATGGACAGGTTAACGCTGTTCACGAATTATCTTCGCACAGTAGATGAAAAGAAGATATCGTTCGCAGGCTATCTGAGGCTGGCATTGGCGACAGCAGGATATTCGCCGGCTGACATAGAGGAGATATGCATAATCGCGAAGAAGGAGATGCTCTACAAGAACGTGACGGATAACATGGCGTACTTCGATAAGAAATTCACGCGCGAGGATTATCTGGCGGCGCGGGCTGCGGGCCAGTTACCGGCAAAGCCGAAGGAGATGCTGTCTACCGGCAGTGTGGTGCGCGTGATAAGGAAGCAGTTCAAGACATCGAGTCTCGATATGTGGTACGTCGAATCGCAGAAAGCCCTCGTCGGCTGGGACGAGACGGTAGTGGAGAAGCAGAAGGGCCTCATAAGGACGAAGACATTCAAGAAGAAGGTGAAGCACGAGGGCAGGATGACGAAAGACGAACAAAAGATTTATAAGGCGATGTTCCTAGATATTAAGAAGGCGAATCGCCGGTACAGGCGCATGTGGGTATGGTTCCTGCGCCAGTTCGGGCGGTGGATATGAGCTTGCGGTGCATACGTTGAATTTGGCGGAATTGGTCAATGGGCGCGCAAGGCTGCTGATTGCCGATCAATTATTCGGGCAACCGCAGCGGTTCGATATGGTCACGCTTGAGATGATACGATGCCGAGAGGAAGACCAAGGGCAGAAAACGGGGAGGGAGAGGAGCGCGGGCAGGAGACCCAGCCGGAGCAGCCGGCCGCCACGGACGGCGGCGGCAAGATCGAGGAGACTGCATATGCGCAGATGCGCAAATTAGGATATACGCAGTACACACCCACGACCGGCTTGATACTCTTCGACGCGGAGATATATCCGGCAGAACCGCCCGAGGCGAAGCGGGTCAACATAAACCCAATCAGGGAGGACAACGGGAAGATAGAAAGAGTCGGTTTAGGTTTCATAGGACCGCTCGATGAGCCGCTATTCTACCTCGTGATACCGAGGGATGAACTGCTGCAGAGCGTGGCGAAACCGCTGCCCAACTCGAACGCGAAGTATGTAGGACTCGCATTCATGGGCAAGAACAGGACGCGCGGCCCGATAGGCCTGCTCTCGATGGAGACGAATGCATACAAGCGCTTTTCCGCCGAGGCCGAAAAGATAGGAGAATAAGTCCGACCACGACCAGCGTTCTGCGTAGCTCAGATAGGTTTAAATACCTTTAATGCGTAGCTCAATCGTGATGGTATGGCAAAGGATGCATCCGACGAAGCCCTGGAAAAGCTGGCGGGGCATGAGAAGAGGAAGACGCCGAGTTTGGATAAGGCATTGGAGAAACTCGCGGGACATGAGAAGAGGGAGACCCCTGCGCTTGACAAGGCGCTGAAGTATCTGGCAGGTTCCGGCGGCAAGCCGGGTTATGCTGACGAGGCTCTGCGAAGGCTGCGCGGTCATGAGAGGCGCAGGACGCCGCAGTTGGACTATGCCTTGAGAAAACTCTCTGGCCATGAGAAGCTGCGCACACCGGCGCTTGACAAGGCACTGGATCGCCTTGCGGGTACGGGCAAGAACAATGACGCGCGCCTGGATCTGGCGTACAAGCGCCTTGCAGGCAAGCACGGCAGGAGGCTAAGGGCGTGATAGAGGGCGTAGCAGAAGAGAATGAGAGCATGACAAAGACGAAAAACGATTTGAGATATATGGGCGAGCGTACGGATCATAAGGAATTTTCGGACGGCAAAAAGAGCGTGCAGGTTTACGAACCGCGCCATGACGACACTGATGAGTATATACCATATTGGGAAGTGGTCTATGACGGCGCCGTAGATTTCCAGGGCACAAAGGAGGAGATGCTTAAAAAGTATCCGGAGCTAAGGTCCTATTATGGGAGGATGAGGGCATGAGCACGGACGGATTGATTATCAAACTGAAACGCGCGGAGGGCAACCACAAGGGGTATTATGCAATACCTTTTGAGGGCAAGACATACAGGAGCTTCAGGGCAGCAGAACGCGATCTAGATTTCGACAGCGCGATGGCGCCGGAACGCGGCTATGACAAAATCGACCTGTCGATAAAGAAGGGACCCAAAAAGTATATAGGCAGGATAGCCCTTAGTAGGTATAGCAATATCGATCTGGGGTCGTTTTTCGGCAGATTCGAGCGCGAGGATAGCAGGCTGAGAGCATGACCAAACGTATAACGAAAGGAGAATTGAGATATGTAAAATACTGCATGCGCGGCATCTTGAGCGAGATACAAAGCGACAGCGTGGATCCGGGGTACATCGAGGAGAAACTGTTGGCTATAAAGAATACTGCCAATAGGATACGTGCGGCGCAGGAAACCCAAAAAGGAAATAGGCTGAGAGCATGACCAAAAGCAACTGGCTCGAAGGCAAGCAGTCGGATAGGCCTACTTACGTCTGCGATATATGCCTAGAACCCACAGAGACCACATGCTACCAGAAGAAAACCGGCAATGGTCTGCTCAAGATTTACAAGTGCCATGGCTGCGGCAGTTATATCGATCAAGACGGAGAGTACCTTGGAAATAATCCTGACGATGCCGAAGCGGAAATGCAGAGGCTGAGAGCATGACTGTACGTACAACGAAAGGAGAAGAGGCTGAGAGCATGATGTACAAATGCAGAGGCAAGTATTGCCAAGAAATGGTCAAGGGAGAAGATAGGTTGCGCCATATACAACAGGCCCATCCACGGTTCTATGGCCTATTGCTTGAGACTAGGAAGGAGAGCAAAATGCCGATGGATGAGAGGGTGGCCAATCTTTTCTCCGTGAGGAAGGAAAAGAGGATGAGAGCATGAACAAAGAACTAGAAAAAGTTTATAATCAATACAAAAAAGAGAAGAGCGAAAACCCATTTCTCTTGAAAGAGTTAAGGGAAATATTGAGCGGAAAAACAACGCTGTTGGGCATATCACCGGAAGACTGGAATGCAAATCTGTATGACTCACATGCGATGCTATACGATTGGATATTCGCTAAAAAACACGGACTAATAAAAAAAGTCGGAATTTTTAAGGACTCTGATATTGAAGATGTAGTGACAGTTCCTACAAAATTAGGGGAGCAGATGTACGAGCTCCTTTCTAATACAGAGACGGAAAAGGTAACAATCCCTACGGAGAGTTATATCATCACCCCACAGAACGAGGGACAGGACCTCAATTACACCGAAAGCTATCATGGCTCATTAGATAGCGCAAAGGCGAGAGCCGATGATATGGCGCGCCGCCTGCAGGAGATACTGAAGGATGGCACGATAAGCGCCATGGTAGAAAATCTCGAAGGCGAAACGTTGTATAATAATAGGAGGCTGTTGCATTCATAGGTGATCGTATGGTAAAATATTGGGTGGAAGGGCAGTTTGAAGATGGCGGATGGCACAGGTTATACCTAGCCCAAACCAGGGATGCTGCAGAACAATATATAAATGAATATATCAAGGAAAGGAGTACGGTAAAGAAATATCGAATTAAAACAATAAGTGATGCAAAGGCAAAGGCGGAACTTTCGGCGGCACTGGATGCCGTGGAAAGAAGCTATAAGCGCGCACACGGTATGCATTCGTAGAGGACGAGAGCATGAAAACCTTGACAATATCGGAGTACGAAGTGTTGAAGGCGGCATCGGAGATGCCAGAGTTGCATATAGACCTGCTGGAGAATCCAGAGCCGTCTCCCTCGGTGAATGCGGCTAACGGGCTTTCCGACGATGGGTATCTGGAGAAACTCGGGGGCATCCCGCGGAAGGAGTACTCGTTCAGGATAACGCCTAAGGGGCTGAAATGCCTGGAAGAGAACGAAAGGGAGAGGGCGAAGGCATGAGCAAATCGATCAGGCTGGGCTTCGATTATTTCGGCGCATCGGAGGACAGGCCACTGATGTGGGCCTCGAAGGATGGAGATTTCCTGGCATCTGCCGGTCTCGAATCGTATTACGCGGACAAATACGAGAACATGCTGCACAAACTCAAGGAACCGCATTCGATTGACAGGCTGCTGGGATTCGCGCATGAGCACAACGCCAAGGTCATGATGCGCATAGTGACCCCGGAAGACGGTAAAGAGATTGCGTTCCCATTCATGAATTTTACAGAGATATACACCGAGCCGCGCAAGGCGATGGACGTATTCAAGCGAGCGATAGAGCAGTATGCGAAAAGCGTCGGTTACAGATTGAACGTCGATACTGATTATAAGAATCCGGAAACCGCATTCGGCAAGGCGCTGTCTGTAAAGGACATGTCGCGCCGGCAGAAAAAAAGCGGCACGAGGCTGAGGGCATGAGCGAACGCGGCAAGATAGAGCGCATGCTGGAAAGGGGCGCACGCAAGCTAGATAATATCATCGATAATTTTGCCAATGTCCGCTGCGAGGATCGTATCAACCAGATGGGCGCGTTCTTGGACGAGATGGCGGAAAAATACGATTTTGACAAGGAAGACATGGAGAAAGCGGAACGCTTGAGGCTTAGGGCATAAGTGATCGGATGACCAAAAATTCGGAGCGCAGGTATGCTGAAAGCGAAAACCTACGGACTACAACGAACCATCCTGGATATTCTGCCGCATATTCGCCGGCGAAGAATGTCAGGATAGGCAGGAGGTACAACGGGGGCCAGCCGTTCAAGCTGGTCGCGGAGCAGCTCCAGGAGCAGGCATCGCTGCGCAAGCATGGCGGCAGATACCATAAGGAACGCGTGAAGATGGAGGGCCGCGTATTCGCCGAAGCCGCCGAAATGGCGCGCAGGATGGCCCACGAGAGGGACGAGTACAAGGGCGACAGGAAGAAACTCAGGGCGTAGGTGGCAGCTTGAGGGGCACGAAAAGCCGCGTAGCAGCAGGCAAGCAGCACATGGCGTGCGTTCACCATTATTGGCAGACTACCACCGGCCTATGTCGCGTCAGGGGTCATAATCATACCGGCGAGGAGGACAGGAGGAGCTGCTATGAGTTCAGGCATACAAAGTTTGTACCGCTATCCAATCCTAAGACCAGGCAGAGGGCGTAAACATGGGAACGGATATCTATCTCGTATGGGATGCCGAAACGAAGGGGCAGAGGGAAAAGCAGCATTATGAAGAATTCGTTCCGAAAGGGAAGGTCGGCTACCTGCGAGCAAACGTATGGAGCGTAAACGAAAATTACGCGCTCTCGCAAATCTTCCCGGAAAAATATTGGCGCGGAAATCACAAGACAATTCTTGAGTACGACTTCATAAGCAATATGGCGGCGAACAAGAAACATTTATTGGATTACCTCGCAGGAAAGATTGATTTCGGGAAGGAAAACGATGTCCTAAAGACGCAGGCCCTGATGGTTAATGACGCGCTGAACAAATTAGCGGCAGGAGGAGGACGTATTTTATCTGCTGGAAAATCTGAGGAAGAAATAAAGTTCAGGACCAAATGGGCCAAAGAAGTCTTGGATTTTCTCGAACTTGGCGCGCGTCTCCAGTCGGAAGGGAAACACCCCAGAGTGGATATCGACTGGTGAAGCGTCGAACCGCGGCAGCACAGTTTAAATACCTTTAATGCGTAGCTCAATCCGTGGGCGAGGGCATGGACCGTTCGAAGAAGACGAAAACAGAGCCAAAAGCCGACGGAACGCGAGACGAAATCGAGATATTCGAGAACCCGTCCAAGAAGATAGATATAGGTACGCTGTTGGAAAGCCGTCTGCTGATATGCGCCAACAGCGGCGGCGGTAAATCATATGCGGTGCGGAAGATACTTGAAAAAAGTCATAAAAAGATATTGCCCGTGGTCCTGGATATAGAGGGCGAATTCCAGTCGCTGAAGGAGAAATTCAACTTCCTGCTCATCGGAGGACCAAATGGCGATGTCCCGCTCGATATTAAAACTGCGGGGAGCTTGCCTAAGAAA
>JAKAXF010000020.1 GCA_021816645.1 Microcaldota archaeon
AGTGGGCAGGCATTCAATCTCGCGGCTTTTCCTAACAGGAAGTATGGATTAGAGCACAGCATAAATGCGCACAACGCAATATATGCACCCGAAAAGCCCGAGGTAAAGAAGGCCGTCATAATAAAGGTGGTAAAAGGCATACTGCCTCTTAGGAATATCGATGTGAAGGCAAATTATGACTACACGAACTGGCCAACAGAATTCTCCTGATCAGATAATTTATTACTAATCTCAGTGAATTTTTGCTCTATTTCTAATGGTTTGCCTATTCCTATGACAATGGTTTCGTCATCTTTTGGATGTATGATGTCCTTTATGAAATTCAGCTCCTCTTCTCTTATCTCTTTATCCGGATTTTCTTCGGTAAAGAGCAAGGGTGTTTCAGGAACATGCAGGCCGGCACCCGTCGCCTCTTTCAACTTAATCCTGTTAACAACGAATGCAAGTGCCCTGTTCTCCCATTTTATTGCGTCTGATATGATTTCGCTTTTGCTATTTACAAATGCGCTAGTAACATCATAAATCAGAATGTCTTTTGTAACAGGTATATAATTTGACCGCCTCGGCTGTAAGCTTTGAACAAGCACGCCAAAAGCCACGCCAAAAGCGATCAGTAGGTAGTAGGGCTCTATGCGTGTGCCAAGGAATACCCAACTAAACAGCATAGTAAAAAAAGGACTTGCAATGAAAACGTTCCCTGCGATCGAGGTCTTTACGCTTCTGAATGCCGCAACAAACAGAAAAGTAAGAAGCACGTTTTGTACAATGCCCAGTATAAGCACCCCGATAACGGTCGCGCCGCTGACACCTGAGAGGTTAAGCGAACCGGTAAAGATTGAAAGGAGGGAGAATACTATCAAAGCGACCAGATTGTATGCAAAGATGGAACTTGTCAGTTCGTAGTTATACCTCTTGGATATTCCGGAAACGAACGCGTCCAATACGGCGGCGACAAGCAGCAGCAGAACAAAAGGGAGATAACGTATAGGTATGCTTATAGCTGTTCCGCCAAGAAGAGTTGCGGCGAGGGCGGAAAAACCAATTACTACGCCGGCGATGTCATACTTGGTGACATGTTCCCGCAGGAGTTTTGGAGCCATGAGTATGAGTATCAAGGGCCAAGATCTGTAGACAACAGCAAGCAAATCTGCGCTGACGAAATGCGTTACATAGCTAAATATAAGGGATATACCAGCGTATGCCAAGAGCCCAAATGAGAGAAGGGTCAATATGCCTTTGCCCGTAGTAAAATATGTTTTGACGTGCTTCAGTGTTCTTCTAGAATACGCTACCATAAACGAAACGGACGTACCGACTAGGGAAACCAAAAGCATGAGGGTGATAGGATTTATACCGTTGCCTAGTACGTATGCTATAGGTACCACTGCAGTAAACAGCAGCGCAAACGAAAGGAGGACATAACCGTAAAGCTTTACATTCATATTTTCCGTTTGGCAATCTGTTTATTTAAATACTGACATAATTCGCAAAACGCTTCAAAAAAATTAGGATTATGTAAATTAAAACAAAATATAGAGGGGGAAAATGATTATAAAAGCAAGGGAGGGTTACTAAAATATATCCTGATATAGTGTATGGGCACAACCGTCCCTCATTTTGGGAACAGAAAACCAAGACCAGCTTCACAGTAATCTTTAATAATCTTAACTATAAATTATCAACGCTCGTCTTTGTTTTATGAGAGACTAGCGGTGCTTATACATGGGAAGGTCTCCTTTAGCCGACGCTGAACTGTCGAAGATATGGATCTGCAAGAAGTGCAAGGCCAGAAACAGAGCGGGAAGCACCAAGTGCAGGAGATGCGGCTACCCCGCGCTGAGACCGAAGAGGAAGGACGTAAAGGCGAAGAAGTAGCGCCTCGGCAAGGATTATAAACCTATGTTGGTTGATTCTAAACGAACGCTTACACCTAATTTAATGAATTAGAATCGGTGAAAGAATGGTAGACCTGGATCCAGTAGAGCAGCTAATAGTGAAGGCCATGCAGGAGATTGGCGCGACTAAGGACAGCAGCATCAAGACCGCAGACGACATAGCAAGGAAGTGCAACCGGCCCAAAGGCCTGATAACTAACAAGCTCGTAACCCTCTCTCAAAAGGGAGTAATAAAGAGGGTCGCCAGGGAAAAGGCAGCTGGCTACTATCTCGTCCAGAGCGTGTAAATATGGATGAGCCTGGAGAATACATTGACTTCATGGCGCGTTACAAGGACTGGATAGCTATAAAGAGGATCGGCATAAGAGACAGCACCAAACCCGAAGAAATATCAATGTACCTCGCGTCGGTGAAGGGCACAATAGAGCCGAAGCTTTACAAGTATCTTGAAATTGATACTGCTTCTCTTGACGAGTTTGCGAACGAACTCACCAAAGGCATGAGGAAGGGATACGATTCGCTGTTGCAGGTCTTGCCAAAGCTAAAGGAACAGGCGACGAAAGAGGCGGTTAAGAAAGCGTGCAAGAATCCGGGTACCTCGCAGATAGCGGAATCTTATCTGCTCGGAAGAGTTCTCTCAAAACTTGGTACTGAACCGTTCGCTACGCCAGAAATGCTTGTAAAGGTATTTCCAGAACTCAAACTACCAAAGCAGGGAATGCCGAAAAGGTTAGGCAAAGTCTGAACACTAATCGGATAACTCTTTGGCGTGTACGCCGATTATGGTGTTTTTAGTAGGCTCCCAGGATTACTCCTCCGCAAACGACTATAGCCAACCCAAGTATCTGTATCTTGCTCAGTCTGTCGTGGTATATGAAGTGCGCGAACACAGCAACGATTGCCGGAGAAGTATTTGAGACTACCGCAGCAGTAACCAGCTGCTTTATTGAAGTAAGTATTGTGAAAATAGCGTTGCCCAGTCCTGAAGACATACCGGCCGCCACTCCGATTGCTGCCGGCTTGGAGTTCTTAGAGCTTAGCGCGGCGCGGCTCTTCTTATTTGACAAAATCATTATGAGCACTACCGGAAAGAATACACTGAAGCTCAGCAGCGTAGGTATTATATGGTTGGAGGTGTGGTTTATAGGGTATACCAGGAGTATCCAGCTCAGTGCCCAGAACGCGTTCGCGACCAGGGCCGGCACGAGTCTGCCGTTGAACTTCATACCTTTTTCTATCGATACGAAGAGTATACCTACTACTACCGCGATTATACCTATTCCTTTCGCAAAGTTTATGCTCTCTCCAAGAGCGAATATCCCGTAGAGCGCTATAAGGAGTACCTGAACTTCTACCGTCGCATACGTGTTAGAAGCCTGCTGCTTCTCCAGCGTCTTGTAGAACAGCGTGTATCCAAATACAAGCGCAACACCGCTCAGAGCAGAGAGTAAAATTGAGTAGTAGCTTATGCTACTTAGCCCAATCAGCACAACGGCTGCGGAAAGCACAACGATGTCACCTATGGCGATGACTAAGGAGGCGAACAGATAGCCGCGCTTCGAGGATACGTTCTTGATAAGGATACCTGACGTGGCAAAGGTGAGCGCAGTTGCAAGGGCGAGTGTGACAGGCAGCAGCATCGCATTACCGGCAGGATTGTGCTATCCTTTTGACGGTATAGGATAATAAGGTTTCGTTTTTATTGGTTGAACTGCTTTTATATTAGGTAGCATGCCGCGCCGCTGTCTTTACTTTCATCTCAGCATACCTGCTTGTTCCTCAGCCTCATGCTTCTCATTACCTGCTCCGTAGATTGAGATGCTGCTGATGTTTGCACGCTTTCGGTGCTCTTGATAGCGATTATCTCCTTCGCCATTTTTACAAGCGACTCTTTGTTCAAGTAGCCCCTTATGGCGTTTTCTGCTATCGGCAGATCGCCGTTTACGGGAGCTATGCCACGTCTTTGTTCCATCAGCTTTTTGTAGGGTTCGGCCTTTATCTCCTTCCTGCGTGAAAATTCGTACTTCATATTCCCATCAAGCACGCGCTTCATATCCTCTATATTATTTGCGATCATCAACCCGAACAGAGAGGTAGACGTGCTTCCGTACCCGTTGGCGAGTATTGGCTTTTTATTATCCGTATTTACTATGTGGCTCACGAGGGCCAGCTCCGCGGATCCTGTATCTATGTTGCCAACCTTCCTTGCGAACGCGATCTCCGCCTCTACGTGCATAGCTTCTGCCAGCTTTTTGAAGTCGCTCGACTTTTCCCTTATCAGCGCGTTGTACGCGGTATCAGCTTTCTCAAACTTCTCTATGTCCATCCTAAGCGGTGTGAGTATTTTGTTTATTGAATCCAGATTAAGCTCTATGTCGTTTGACGCTTCTAATAGTCCATCGGCTGTGCTTTTTACAAGCTTCAGGAGATCTCCCGACAAATGATAATCATCGGCGATCTTTTTGAGCTCCTCTGCAGATGCGCTTGCTGCCTGTCGCAACGCATCGGGATTTTCAAGCTTTTTGGCCAGGAGCTTTGCCAAAGAAATACCTCCGGCTGCCGAAGCTTCGAACTGCGACAGGATCTGCTCTGCTGCACGATCGTGCGTTGCTAATCCGAGCTTGTATTTCTCTATCTCGGCCGATATCGCACTCTTCACGATCAAATCCATGTCCGAAGCGCCCAACCTGGCGATTGCTCCGTCACGCGCCATTATTTTGTCAAAGTATATGTATACCTCGCCCACTTTGTGCAGGAACTCAAACTCAGTCTCCTGGTCTTTAAAGCCGGGGAGCAACGTCTCATCCATGCCAACCTGCTCGAGCATCCTCCTGTGCAATACTGGATCCTTCCTTGCAAGGTGCCTGAGGAAGTATGCGACCGAATCCGGAGCCATTACCGGATAGGGATTGTGAGTCGTAAGATCGTACGCCATCACGTCTTCGATTTTGTTCAGTTGTATCCCAGTTGCTTTCATGGCTGAAACTAGGGCCCTGTAGTCAAGGTCAAGCTTTGTGTAATTTGAGTGATTGCCGAACACTATAGGATGCACATTCATTATAGACAGCCCAGCACCGATATATAGCAACTCATTCTTTACGAATTCCGTACTGTCTGTATTAGCAGCACCAAGAAACTTCGATGATACGAAGATACCCTTGTTCGTATTTGACGAACTCTCTAGCACAAAGGCGATCGCGCCTGAGCCGCCGGTTTCTGTAGCGGGCGTACCCTCAGCGTAGCCGGCCTCATCGCTGGTTATGACGAGCTTCCTCGTCTTCGTGCTCAATCCGTCCTTTGCAGAGGCGAATATCTCCTGCATACCAGATGCACATGCGTTTTGGTACTGGTTGGTGTGTATGTCTGATTTTATGTGACCTATGCGTATGCCGCTAGATTCGAGCATATCGCTGGCTTTGTTGACGTAATCGATCACCTTGATCGTCATATTCTTCGACAGTTCCCTGGCAGATTCTGTAGCGAGATTCACCTCTGTTATAGTGTCCAAATCAAAATCGTTGAAGAGCGCCATCTTTATTACCGCGAGAGCAGCGAGCACTATTGGTGTTTCGCCGTTGTCTGGGACAGAGGTAGCGTCTATTCCGAGTCTTTCGTGTATGTGCATGGCCTCTCTTCGTGCTTTCTCTTCTGGATCTGGAGGATCGTCGCGCCTTTTGATCGTAATCGTCTTTGCTCTCTCTTCTGAAGTCATTGCAAGGCTTCCGAGGGAGACGCCGATAGCCGTGATTGCTATTTTGTACTCATTGCGGTCTATCCACCCCTCACGAATAAGCTGTGTGATGGGCTTGCCTATCTTTCTCTCTTCCTCCTCAATGTTGTAACCTGGCACTGTGGCTGTGTAAACCTCACCCATACCTGCTCTATACTGCGGCATATTGAAGTACGGTTCGTCTTCGAACCCGTCATTGCTGTTCCTTATTATATTGTTTATCTTTGGCATCGCATCACTCCCAATAGAAAGTTGAGTAGAATGGGATAGGCAAGCCTTATAAGCGACGTTGTTATATTCGCTGATTGTCAAATATTAGATTATTTGGCGCGCCGAGAGAGTATAGGAAGAAGACGGCTATCATTATAGAGGAGTTTAAAGCGAAGGTATTTAGAGTTTTATAGCATAGTTTAGTAAAAGTCGCAGGAGCAACATTTACAATTACTTTTACTGCCCGCTGGCGTGCTCTCGCGCCACTTTTGAGTTTAAGAGGTGAAATGTTTGGTTAATGGTATAGAGCTAACCGTTGCAGGGGCGCTCGTAACGGACGACGGCAGGAGCATCGCCAGAATAGATTCTAAGGCGAGAAAGATGCTCAACGTCATTTCTGGCGACGTAATAGAAATAAAGGGCAAGAAGAGATCCACGGCCGCAATAGTCTGGCAAGCGCATCCTCAGGATGAGGGACTTGATTTCATAAGGATCGACGGATACATGAGGGACAACATAGGTATAGGCATAGGGGACAGGGTGTTCGTTACAAAGGCTGAAGTTTTGGAGGCGCAGAAGATAGTGCTGGCCCCTCCTCAGAATCAGCGCACGGCCCTGACTCCGGACTTCTCGGAATACGCGAAGAGCAGGCTTGAAGACAGACCGCTTACCAAGGGAGACGTTGTACCTGTGCCCATGTTTGGATACATGTTCAAGTTCGTTGTAGCGCAGGTTACGCCGCACGGCATAGTCAGAGTCACAAGGAACACCGAGGTAACGGTGCGGGCGGAACCGGTTTCTGAATCGTTGGTCAGGATAGGCGACGTGCACTACGAAGATATAGGGGGATTGAAAAATGAGAAGGAGAGAATCAGGGAGATGGTAGAGCTGCCGATAAGATACCCTGAACTTTTTGAGAGGCTTGGCATAGACCCACCGAAGGGAGTGCTGCTTTACGGAGCCCCGGGTACAGGAAAGACGCTTCTGGCAAAGGCGGTCGCTAACGAGAGCGACGCTCACTTCATAGACATCTCAGGCCCGCAACTCGTCAGCAAGTTTGTAGGCGAGAGCGAAGAGAGGCTGAGGGAGATATTCAACGAGGCCAAGGAGAAGGCCCCGACCATAATTTTCATGGATGAAATAGACGCGATAGCGCCAAACAGGGAAGAAGCAACGAACGAGGTCGAGAGGAGGATGGTGTCGCAGCTTCTAACCCTCATGGACGGCATGGGATCGAGAGGCCAGGTAATAGTTATAGGAGCAACGAACAGGCCCAACGCAGTTGATCCGGCTCTGAGAAGACCGGGAAGGTTCGACAGGGAAATAGAGATAGGTGTCCCAGACAGGAACTCGAGAAAGGAGATACTGCAGATTCACACGAGGAGCATGCCTCTTACCGAAGACGTCAGCATAGACGAGCTTGCGAACATAACTCACGGATACACTGGAGCCGACCTCGCCGCGCTCGCCAGGGAGGCCGCGATGTCCTCTCTCAGGAGGATCATGCCAAAGATAATCGACAAGAGGTCGATACCGAACGAGATCCTGGCAACGCTCAGCGTATCCAGGCAGGATTTCTTTGACGCGTTGAACGGCATACAGCCAAGCGCGCTAAGGGAGGTGTTCATAGAAAGACCAAACGTCCACTGGAGCGATGTGGGTGGGCTCGAGCACATAAAGGACGAACTCAAGGAAGCGGTTGAGCTTCCGTTCAAGAATCCAGAGGTCTTCGAAAAGATAGGGATAAGACCGATAAGAGGCCTGATACTGGTCGGGCCGCCCGGAACGGGAAAGACGCTTCTGGCAAAGGCCGTGGCGACGGAAAGGGAAGCCAACTTCATATCTATAAAGGGTCCCGAGCTGCTCAGCAAGTATGTAGGAGAATCAGAAAAGGCGGTTCGCGAGATATTCAGAAAGGCTAAGATGTCTGCCCCGTGCATCATATTCATGGATGAAATCGATTCCATAGCTTCGACGAGAGGGAGCGACAACCTCGATTCGATGGTGTCTGAAAGAGTAGTGGATACGCTGCTCACAGAACTTGACGGGCTTCAGGAGCTGAAGAACGTTATAGTAATAGGCGCTACCAACCGTCCAGACATACTTGATCCGGCTCTACTAAGGCCCGGAAGGTTCGACAAGATAATCGAGATACCGATGCCTGACGAGCAGACGAGGTACGAAATATTCAAGGTTCATACGAAGAGGATGCCTCTCGCGAAGAACGTCAAGCTAGAGGAGCTCGCGGCGATGACCGAAGGCTACACCGGGGCAGAGATAGAGAACGTAGTCAGGGAAGCCGGAATGTTCGCGATAAGGGCGAGCAAGACGGAGGTAAGCAAGCAGGACTTCGACAACGCGATAAACGAGGTGAAGCCTTCCATACCCAAGGAGCTGGCGGATAGAATAAAAAGGTTCAAGGAAGAGCCGCAGAACATGTACAGATAGATATGCCAACGGATTGCATTTGTATAGAAGCGTAATACGCAGCGTACAGACAAGGTAGATAAAATGAAACTGGTTTACTCCAACAGAAAGGACGGCACGAGCAAGCAGGTAGAGCTTGACGAGAGCGCCAAGGCGATGCTGATGAACAGAAAGGTGGGAGATATACTCGAAGGGAGTACTATAGGCGTACCCGGAGTCAGGCTCAAGATTACTGGTGGCAGCGACAACAGCGGCTTCCCGATGGTCAAGAACCTGGAGGGATCCAGGAAGTTCAGCACACTCAAGACCCTGAAGAGCTCGGACAGGAAGGGGGAGAAGAAGAGGCAGACCGTGGTAGGCAACACCATAAGCGTCAACACGGAGCAGATCAACGCCGTCATAGTCGAGGAGGGAGAAGAAGAGAAAGAAGCAAAAGAAAAGAAATGACATCCTTTTTCAAAGTCAGGAAAAGATTGTAAGTGTGTTATATTGGAAAACATCATAGAGAAAGGAGTACAGATCG
>JAKAXF010000021.1 GCA_021816645.1 Microcaldota archaeon
CCTTTGATGCGAAGATGCTTCCCTTCTTCACATCACTGAACGTTATGGCGGTCTTGCCGCCAGATACGCTCATATTGTTCACGTTCACGCTTGAAGAATTGGTGACCGTGAGCGCGTTGTTGAAGCTGTTCACGGCACAGTTATTTATCGTGACATTGGAGAGCTTGTTAACGCGGAAGGCCGATCCGGTGCCTATGCCGGATGAAGAGGTGAGGGTTATGCTGTGCGACGCGCAATTGAATACTACGTTGGAGGCGTTTATGCTGAAGCACCCCTGGCTTTGTGAGATTACGTTGCCCTGCAAGGAATAGTTGCCGGCCTTGTTTATGGTAACGCAAGACGAAACGGGGTAGAAGTTGGTCGAGGAATTCACGTGCTGGGCGCACGTTGCCCAGTTCGCGTTCGTAAGACCGCATGAGGTAAGCTGCATCAACTCGTCGCTCGAATTCGTAAACGCGGGTGTAGCGTATACATCGAACCTTGAATTGTTGTATGCTGTGCCATGGTTGAATATGTTTGCTAGGGAATCGTTAACGTACACCCCGTACTGGTTGTCGAACAGATTGAAGTTCTGGAACGTACCTGAATTTGAGCCCGATAGGTAGAGGCCGTAATAGCTGCCGCTGGAGCTAAGCCCCCTTACGAATGTTCCGAGCGAATCCGCTATTCCCAGCCCTGTTGACGAGTTTATTATGATAGAGTTGTAAACGTGCGCGATATCCGAACTGTTTATGTATATGCCGCCTATAGAATTGCTTATCCGGCAGTTTGATACGGTGGCGTTTCGCGAACCCTGTACAAGTATTCCGATAGTCGCATTGGAGATTGTGTTGTTTGCGCAGTTGAGGTTCACGTTTGGCGACCTTACCATTATGCACGGATACGGAGAGGCGAGCGGGTTGGAAATGTTTATCAGATTGCTCATTGATATGCCTGATGCTAGGGTGTAGTTACCGCGAGAGTTTATGGACCCACAGCTGCTTATGCGGCTGGCCAGTGAGATCGATGATATGTTCGGAGGTATGTTTACGCCCTTGCATGTTACGAAACCGCATCCTGTGCTATTCGTGCATGTGTTGCCAAATGCGTTGCTGCTGTGCAGAAATCCGCTAGATTTTGAACACGCAAAAGAGTATGGAGAGCCGTAAATGTAATTGTTTGAGAACGTCTCTCCGGTAGAGCTAATGTTTATGCCGTAGAAAGCGTCAGAAGCTACCGTATTGTTGGTGAACCTGTTACCCTCAGAGTAGCCAACTATGTCTATGGATCCCTGCTCGCTTGACGACCTTGAAAGGTAGTTGTTGCTGAACGAGGATCCGCTCACGTTGCTCAGAAATAGGTTCGACATCGTGTTGATTGATAGATTATTTAGCGACACCGTGGCGTTGTTTACAGTATCGAGCTCAACACCGTAAGAAAAGTTTGATATTATGCAGCCCGACACAGAAACGTTCTTCACTCCGGAGGCGTACACGCCGTAAGTAAACGGAGGAACTGAACCGTACGGACCCGAACCGGTTATGTGGTGCCTGTTGCACACCAGTGAAACGCCGCTTGCAGTCACGTTCAGGCACGCGCCGGATTGGCCATCGTACTTTATGTCTGAAGACAGATAGTAGGTACCTGGTCTGCTGAGCGAAGAGCAGCTGTTAATGTTGGAGAACGATGTTTGGCTTATCGAAGTAGAGGTGCTAGTGCTGCTCTGCTTGTGCGGCGATGATATAAACATAACGGACAGAATCACCACCATAGCCACGATTAGGATTACTATGGCTATCCTTGTCTTTCCTACAGAGGCGGTCTTCTTGATATTCTGAGGCCTGCCCGGGGGTGCGGCGTATGGTGCCGATCTTTGAGGAGTCACATCAAATGATGCTTTGGGTTGGTCGGAAGGTGATTGTGCAACTCCGCCCTGGTCCGTATCGCCGTCCATTTGTACTCACAGAAAAAAGTTATATAGTATTTCCCCTTGAAGGTTTAAAGTAGTTTGCGTTCATGGATAACGTTACGTTTTTGAATGAATGATAGCCAAACGATACGTATTTATTTTTCTGCAACATTAGAATTGTCACGTTTATGCCCCGGTAACTCAGTGGTAGAGTGCCAGTTTCGTAAACTGGAAGTCGAGGGTTCAATCCCCTCTCGGGGCTAATCATCTTTAGACTGCTTATACCTATGCTCAAAGTGTGCGTGCTACTCTCTAAAGCACCGCAGCCTTTTTTATTTCATTTATCAGTGCGAGTACCGTATCGTTGTCTGCTTTTCCGGGGAACGCCTCCAGCAGCGAGAGCGAATCCTTTGGCTTATTCGTCTTGAAACCGGCGTGGGCGAGGTAGTACGCGGCGTTGACTACGGCCGTTTCCTTGGATAGCAGTTTTTCAGCGTGCTTCGCGGCACTAGCGTAATTGCCCAGGCTGCTGTCCAGCACCATGCTTTCGTACTCCGATACAAGCGCGTCCAATTTCTGCGTCTTTTTCAGGACGGAGTCAGCGGCCTTTAGATCGCCTAAACGTACGTACGACATGAACATTGCGTGAAGGTAATTTACAGTTTCTGCTCCCGCCCCGATGCTCTTTTTTGCGGCGTATATCGATTTGGCAAAAAGGAGCCTCGCCTTTGAGAAAGCCGCGTGTGAGTTTTTCCTGTGCGTTGTGTTCTCTTCCATGAAACCCCCCAGCTTGTAGCTTATCCGCGATTCCTCGTAGTTTGATTCTGCGATGCACGTTAAGGCTTCTGCGTAAGCGAAGTACGGATTTGATGAATAATCACTTATCGATTCGTACGCCTGCTCCGCCTGTGTGAAATTTTCGCTTTTTACCAGAGCCCTTATGTCAGAGGCGCGCTCTGTTTCTTCCTGGCTCAGAGCCTTGGCAGACTGCACAAGGCTTTCACATCCAGAGCAAAAAAAAGTATCCGAGATGCTGTGAGTCGTAGCGCCGCAGTATGGGCATGTGTATGCGGCGGTACTCGCCTCGATGTCCTTCAGCATCTTTACGTACGCCTTTGGATTCACTTTATCGCCGCTCAAAAATTTACAAGCACGGAATAGATTGCATGATAAACAATATAATGCTAATTGAGCGAAATATTTACGATGGTTTTATGGTTGATGTTAAGGATGTGGTAAGGGCGCTGTCGCAGTGCGTCGATCCAGAACTGAACGCTAATATAGTGGATCTGGGCCTCATCTATGACATAAAGGTTACGGAAGGCAGGGACATAGGCGTCAAGCTCACTATGACTTCTCCGATGTGCCCAGTTACAAGCATAATACTCGCTGACGTGCAGCTCAGGCTCGAAGCTCTCAAAAGCGGCGGCAAGGTCAGCATAGACCTCGTCTGGGAGCCAGCATGGAACCCGGAGATGATGAGCGACGAGCTCAAGTACAGGACCTGATCAGTAGAGATGGCTTTCGTCAACCCTCTTGTACTCAACGAGCTCTTCGTCGCTGAACCAAAGCGATAGTTCCCTCTTTGCTGTTTTCTCATCCTCGGACGCGTGAACTATGTTTCTTACTGCGCGGTTCTGCGTGTCTCCCATGTCATATGAATCAAGCGCGAATCTGCCTCGTATAGATGATGGATCCGCCTTTCTAGGCTCAGTGGCGCCGATCAGCTTCCTAACAACGAAGATGGCGGAGTTGCCCTCGAGGGCTATCGCAGCTACGGGCCCGCTCGTAAGGTATTTGAGGAGGTTGTTCCGCACTCTCTGGCCTATTTCCATCTCGCTCTCCTTCAACTCCTGACCCTTCTCCCTGTAGGTTTCCTTCGTCTTTTTGCCCACCGATTTCATCCACTCTTCATCGGCGATGTAGTGCTTGGCCGCCAGGTCTTCATCGGGCTGCACCATCTTGAGTCCGATAACCTTCAATCCTGCCTCCTCAAAAGTAGAAAGCACTTTGCCTATCAGCGCACGGTATACGCCGTCGGGTTTTACCAGTACAAGAGTTCTCTCTATCATAAAACCACCTTTCTGCAGGGATTATTCTCCCACACTCATTTATAAAGATTTTCGCACATAGAATATTGACGCGCTGAGCGACTCCTATTCTTTTCGGTGTTTTGCATGATAAGGCAGCCTATAATAAGCGTGATGGGCCACGTTGACCACGGGAAGACGAGCCTGCTGGACCGCATAAGGAAGACGGCCGTGGCCTCGAAGGAAGCCGGAGGTATAACGCAGCACATAGGAGCCAGCGAAGTGCCGATATCGGTGATAAAGAAGATAGGCGGCACGCTCATCGACTCGATGGGCATAAACATAACGCTTCCAGGCCTGCTTTTCATAGACACCCCAGGCCACGAAGCCTTCACCAGCCTGAGGAGAAGGGGAGGCAGCATTTCTGACATGGCCATACTAGTCGTGGATGTGATGAAGGGCTTTGAGCCGCAGACCATAGAGTCCGTAGAGATTCTCAAGAGTTACAAGACACCGTTCATAGTAGCGGCGAACAAGATAGACCTGATAAATGGATGGATAGACAGCGGCAGCACGCTCTTCTCGGATGCACTGAAGAGGCAGACGAGCACGGTGGAGCAGGCGCTTAACGAAAAGATATACGAACTTGTAGGCAGGCTCAGCGAGCTCGGTTTCACGAGCGACATATACAGCAACGTCAAAGACTTCAAAAAGGAATTGGCGATAGTACCGGTAAGCGCAAAGACCGGCGAGGGAATAGCCGAGCTTCTTATGCTCGTAGCAGGACTGTCGCAGAGATTCCTGGAGGCGAGGCTGAACGTAGAGGTCAAGGGGCCCGCTAGGGGCAGCATACTCGAGAGGAAAGAGGTCAAGGGGTTCGGGGACGTGATAGACGTGATACTATACGACGGCACGCTCAGGGTCAACGACACGATAGCGTTCGCCACGCCCAACGGTATCGCGACCACGAAGGTCAAGGCGATATTGAAGCCCAATCCACTCTCCGACATAAGGGATGCGAAGAGCAGATTCACGAGTATAAACGAGGTTGCGGCTGCCTCCGGAATAAGGGTAAACGCCACGGGGCTCGGGGACGCCATGCCCGGATCACCGCTGATACAGGTAGTAGACGAGAGCTACAAGGACGAGATAAAGACGGACATAGGAGATGTTTTCGAAGTTGACAAGAAGGGCGTGCTTCTAAAAGCAGATTCGATAGGCAGCCTCGAAGCTATAACGAAGCTGTTCCACGGCGAGGGGCTCGAGATAAGCAGGAAGGGGCTCGGTAACGTCACAAAGAACGACGTATCGAACGCGTTCGCCATAAACACGGTAGACCCGCTCAACGCCGTGATAGTGGCCTTCAACGTCAAGATAGACGAAGACGCTGCTGAAGCGGCCAGGGACAGCAACGTCAAGATAATAAGCGGCAACATAATCTACAAACTGATAGACGACTACGAGCTTTTCCTTGAACAGAGGAAAAAGGCCTCGATCAAGGGCCTTGAGGAGATAGTCACCTTCCCGGGTAAGATAGAGGTGCTGCCGAACTCGTGCTTCAGGGCATCGCACCCAGCAATATTCGGCATCAGGGTAATCGCGGGTAGCATAAAGCCGGGGTGCACGCTGATCGACGCTACGGGGGAGAGGATAGGGAAGATAAAGGGCGTGCAGAACGAAAATACTCCGCTGAAGGAGGCGAAGAGGGGAGAGATGGTTGCGATCTCCATGGACGGGCCGACGTTCGGCCGCCAGGTAAACGAGAACCAGATACTCTACACGAGGATAAGCGAGTCGGACTACAAGATACTGAAGAAGGAGCTTGCGGAACTCATGAGCGACGAAGACGCGAAGCTGCTTGAAGAGATAATTGAGCTGGAGAGAAAATAGGACAAGGGGTTTGAATAGCAACACGCCCGCGTTAGACAGAAAACGAAAAAACACAAATTTTATCGTTGTAAATGAACGCACTTATCCTACTTTTATACCTTGCACTCGGAGTGTGCTATCAACCAAGGTGATGAAATGCCGAACATAATAATAAGCAGCGAGGACCAGAAGCTGGTAAGCGAACAGGACGTTGAATACGTTGAGAGAAAGGGTATAGGGCATCCCGACACGCTGATAGACGGAATTGTTGAAAGCGCTGCTGTTGAGCTTTCTAAAGCGTACATGGAAAAGGCGGGAATGGTGCTGCATCACAACATAGACAAGGGACTCATAGTTGGGGGCTCGTCCGATGTGAAGTTCGGAAGCGGTGTAATAACGAAGCCCATAGAGGTCATAGTAGCCGGCAGGGCAACCAGGGAGTTCAAGAACATAAAATTCCCAGTGGACGACATAATAACTGGTGCTGCGGAGAGATATCTCAAGGAACACACGAGATTCCTGGACGTTGACAATGAGGTTAAGATATACTCCAAGGTACTGAAGGGATCCGCAGACCTCAACGGAATATTCGGCAGGAGCACAGACGTGCCGCTCGCTAACGACACCTCTTTCGGTGTCGGATTCGCGCCGTTGACCGAAACTGAGAGGCTTACGCTTGAGACCGAAAAACTCCTTAACAGCAAGGAGTACAAGACGAACGGACCGGCGGTAGGCGAAGATATCAAGGTAATGGGAGTCAGGGAGAGGGACAAGATAACGCTTACGGTTGCGATAGCTTTCGTGGCACAGTTCGTCAACAGCATAGACGATTACGTGTCGTACAAGGAGAAGATAGCGAACGACATAGCGGCGAACGCGAAGAAGTATACGGACAAGGAGGTTTCCGTATTCATAAACCACGGTGACTCACACGAAAATGGAGACGTGTACCTTACCAAGTCGGGGCTCAGCTGCGAAAGCGGCGACGACGGGCAGGTTGGCAGGGGCAACAGGGTTAATGGATTGATAACGCCGTTCAGGACAATGAGCCTCGAGGCGGCCGCCGGAAAGAATCCGCTCAACCACGTAGGCAAAATCTACAACGTGCTGGCCGGAGAGATAGCGAGGGATGTGGTGAACCTCTACCCGCAGGTCAGGGAGTGCTCTGTATCTTTGGTGTCGCAGATAGGAAGACCGATAGACGATCCGAAAAACCTGCACATAGGGCTTGTGCTGGACAATGGAGAGTCGCTCAAGGGTATAGGCAAAAAGATAAGCGATATCGCGAGCGAGTACCTTGAGAACATCGGTTACATAACCAAGGAGATAATAGAGGGAAAGCACCAGATCTTCTAGTCCGTACCTCCAACTTCGCTGTCTACAAATTCCCGAAGCAATACCGTGGCGTATGAGCCGTGCGGCAGTGAAAACTCAATCACAAGATCCGCATTATCCGATACAACGAAGTCCAGGTATGGGGCAAAAAAGGGCCTGAACGCGCCCTTGCTGCTCAGCTCCGGAAATCCTCTAATCTTGAACATGCTTTGGGATACGCCTAGCTCATCCATTATCCTCTTCTCGCTGTCCGTAAGCCTTTCCGTGCCGTAGCCTACTATGTTACCCACAGCAAATCCTCCACGCTGCGTACCGTTAAATACTTCTACCTTATCGATATCAGGAAAACCGTACGCGTTTTTGCCGCAAGTGTAGTCTCCATCAGACGGAGACAGTTCTCCGTTAGTAACCCTTTCGGCGAGTTCCCTGTTGAATATGTGGCTTTCTACAGAATGCACAAACATCAGGGAAAGCTGGCGCGGTATGCGCTTTAGGGCTTTTGTATACTCTCCTGGAAAGCGTGACAGGTATTCTATCACGGACCTTTCATACTTCAGATAATGCGGAAAATAGCTAAGTGCTTCTTGAAAATCAAGCTCGTCTGCCAGCCTCTTCCTCGCGTTAACGCCTTCTTCGAGCTTCTCGTTCGCAGATTCCGTGAGGTACTTCAGCACCGCGCTCCTGTAGTCCCCCTTCAGAATCGCGAGTCCTATATCCACGTTGTTGTCCCTGTATCCGAACCTCTGCTTACCGTAGTAGTTTGGAAACAGGCCGTCCAGTTCTTCGTCAACCGCTTTCAGCCGCTCGTTACCGGATACACCACGCACTCTTACCGCGAACCTGTTTCCGAGGAGGTCTCCAAGCTTCACGGGCTCGGAGCTCCTCCACGCTCCGTTTACCGATATGTCCTTTATGGTTGTATTAAGGACCTCTTCAGGATCTGCCTTGAATATGCTGCACAGCTGTACAGAAACGGATTGCCTGTCCTTCGTTCCGGCGAAACCTATTGATCTGATGCTCCTTCCGTGAGCCGCCGCAACCGCTTTCAACGCCTGCATCGTATTCCAGCCCTTCTTCTGCATCACGAAACGTGTAAACGCCACGTATGCCTCGCTGCTCCCTTCGTACTTTTTTCCAGGCTCTAGGATCGTTCCTTCCTTTGTTATTTCCTTTACCACGAAGTCTTCTGGGATGCTCTTTATGGTGCCGTGAACGGGTTTGTTCTTGCCCAGCCGCGGCATATGCTCTCTAAACGGCATTGAAATCGGCGCATGTTGTAATTCTTTATAATTTTTGTGCGCGAGCCTATTTAACCTTTTACGTCTTGAGAGTAATAGTATCGGTGGAGTAAATGGCGGATGAAAAAATTTCAGTGGAGGGACTCAGAAAGTACGAGCTGAGGCCCCTTCCGTACAAGATAGACGGGCTGGAACCGTACATAAGCAAGGATATAGTAGACGTACATTACAATGGTCACCACAAAGGCTACGTGAACACGTCCAACACTCTGATAGACAGACTCAACGGAATTGTGAAGGGAGACGTGACCAGCTACGACATTCACGATGTAATGAGATCGG
>JAKAXF010000022.1 GCA_021816645.1 Microcaldota archaeon
CATAATCGCTACCAGTTCCCTGGAGCTTGGAATAGATATAGGGTACGTAGACGAAGTAGTGCAGTACGGCTCTCCGAGGCAGGTGCTTAGGCTGGTCCAGCGCGTAGGGCGGAGCGGGCACTCGGTAGGAAAGACACCACGTGGTTACATAGTGTCCAACAACGCGGTCGATGCGATAGAAGCCGCAGCAATATGCGAAAAGGCGAGCTCAGGGTTCCTGGAAACATTCAGGATGCACGACGGAGCTTTGGACGTGCTGTTCAATCAGATAATCGGAATAGCGCTCGACAAAGGGTCCACCAGCGTGGAAGAAATAATAAGTATAGTAAGGCGTTCGTATCTCTATAAGGACCTGAGAAAAGACACTTTGGTAAGGTTGCTTGAACTGATGGGAAGGCAGAGAGTAGTCGGTTTTGATGGCGACAGGATAACATCTGGGATCAGGACGAGGATGTTCTACTACGATCACCTTAGCATGATACCAGATGTGAAAAAGTTCTTGGTCAAAAACACCATAGACAACAGGATAATCTCAACCCTCGACGAAGAGTTCGTGGTAAACAATCTCGATGAGGACGGGGCTTTCATAACAAAGGGCCTTCCCTGGAAAGTAGTGAGCATAGAAGGCAATAACATACTTGTTGAACCTACAAGCGAGTTGGAAGCGGCCGTGCCCGACTGGAGCGGAGAGGATATACCAGTAAGCCACGCCGTGGCAGAAGGTGTTGCAGAACTGGTTTCAAATCCCGAATCGCTTTTGGGAAGCGAGTTCATGAACGCCGACTCCAAGGAGGCGATGAAGAGGTTTCTCGAGAAGCACGATCGCAGCATATTTCCCAGGCGCAAGATAGTTATAGAGCAGACTGAAGACTACAAGGTGGTATATCTGCCTCTCGGGACTATGGCAAACGAAGCTATAGGCCGAATGCTCGCGCACTTCGCCGCGGCGAGGGCGGGTCACAGCATATACATGAAGGCCACCCCGTATTTTATATACCTCGACGCGCCTAAGCAGATAGATGTCGGTAAGTATCTATTGTCTGTAGATTCAGGCAAGGTACACGACATCATGAAGAGCGTCCTGGAAGAAACGGAGCTATTCAGGTATAAATTCACCCAGATCTCAAAAGTTTTCGGAGTCCTCGACCGCGAGGCTACGATCTCACGCTCACTTGCAAGGCGGCTTATCAGCGTATACAAGGAAACCCCAATATACGAAGAGACCACGCGGGAGCTGATGAACAATTATTTTGATATAGAGGACCTGGAGAAGTTCTTTGCCCTGCTGGCTTCGAAGGAACTGGAGATTGAAACGAGGAACGTGCAAAGCGCGTCGCACTTTGCCTCGATACTTCTCGACGCGTTCTACTACACCAAGGAGCTCATAATGCCAGTAACTCCGAGCAGTCAGATATTAAACTCGTTCGAAAACTTCCTTCTTGGAAAGAGCGTCAAGTTCATATGCATGTACTGCGGATTCAATTTTACCAGGAAACTCTCGGAGATAAAGGACGCGCAGCACCTCGAATGCCCGGCTTGCGGCGGCAAAATGCTGAGCATCTACGAAGACGAATCAGCCTCTGCCATAAAAAAGAAGCTGAAGGGAGAAAAACTGACGCGCAAGGAGCGCGAATATTTCTCGGAAGCCTTAAAGATTGCGAGCATGGTCGAGGCGTACGGCGGCAAGAGCGCCATTGCGCTGTCAACATACGGCGTAGGACTGAAAACTGCGGCGCGGGTCCTGCGCATGCTCAGGCGTGAGGACAAGTTTTTCTACCTGGACCTGATAGAAGCCCAGCGCAACTTCATAAAGAACAAGAAGTACTGGTCCATCTAGCGTTATGGTGGTGTGTAGCTAGAATACCAGTTGCTCGTGAAGGTAACGTTTGTTGGCACGCCGTTGTTGCCGTTGCCAGAGTAGTCGTTGGCATTGCCATTCAGCGGCCACCAGCCTGCGAGGTCCTGCAGGTCTATAGGCGCGCCGCCGATGCCTTCCTGATAAAGAGTTTGAATTTCAGGTTGCGAGAGAGAAGTGTTGTAGATTTGAACGTTGGATAAGCCTCCTGAGAATTCGCCGCGTGAACCAGAGCAATATGCTTGCAGCCCTAAATTCCAGCCCCAGTTAGTGCCTGTTAGTAATGTTGTAGTAAGGCTATTCGAAGAGATAAGCTGCCCATTGATATAAAAAGAAACATCACCGGATGCACCTCCACTTGCAGATGCAGATATCATCTCCCATTTATTCAAACTAATTGGTGAAGTAGACGTTGCGCTCGCGGTAGAACCATAAGTAATCACATATATATAAGGATTTGTGGGATCTATTCCGAAGATAAATTCATCACAACTTGAAATAGGGTTAGGGTAGTTGCTTTCTTGCCCAAATACCCTCTCTCCATTCGCTGCATTTTCATATATCCACGCAGAAACAGTCCATGCACTGCCAGTTAGTGGTAAACCTGGGCCTCTAATAAATGACCCGGTTCCATTAACAACCTGTGCTGAGGCTGTGAGCTCTGATACATACTGCGGCATCTCACCGTTGCACACTCCCTCGGTGTCTATGAAAGAGGTTGTTCCTGGACCGTTGGGTCTAAAGACTTGACAAGATCCTGGCGGAGCCTTAGGGACGAAGTTGTTGGCGTTAAAGACACCCAATTGAAACAGCGCCCCCAAGACTACTGCTATTATGAGAATGGCCCAGCCATAAGTCATAAGATATTCCATCGCGCTTTGCGATTTTCTGCGCTTTGTGATCGCTCTGCCAGACACGCTCTCGCTAATACCTATTAAAAAAACAATAAATATGTTTCCTTCGGCCTAAATCTTAAAAAAGAACTTACCGTGACAAAAGCGTTTTCACGGCATCTTTGCCTGCTTTATCCTGTACTTCGCGTTGTTGAACCTTATGGCGAGTTCCCTGCCGCTGAAGAACACGTGCAGGAAAACAGCGATCGCCGATACTGAAGAATGCGGCTGTGTAGTTACACTTACCTTGTAGTCCACCATATCTCCGAGTTTCTTCATCCCTTCAGAAAGCGTGGCTATCAGGAGTATATTCTTATAAGTTCTTATCCTGTACATCATCTTGCTTATTGGTGCTCCGTAGTTAGTAAGATATATTTTCTCGTACCCCCTCTTCTCCGCTATGACCTTCTCCCAGTCCTTCTCAAACCTCACCTCAAACTTGCCGCCCCACTTGCTGCTTATCGATTTGAAATATCTTATGAGCCTGGTGCTTTTTCTAGACGTGAATATGACCGAGCTCGCGCCAAACGCCCGCGAAGCCAGGCCTATATCTTTTTGATTTTCGAGAGACCCCTCGCCTATTATGAGTACGGTTATCATACTACCCCCACAGCACTTAAATTGTAACCTTAATTTTAATAATTTATTCAATGCCCCTCTACTTCTTGGGTCAACAGCTGTGCGCTCACAAGTTTGGTGCTTGGCTCCAGGCGCATCAGCCTAACCCCAGAAGCGTTCCTGCCAGTAACCCTTATCGAGGCGACGTCTATCTCTATTGATAATCCTTTGGAATTTACGAGCAAAACCTGCTTGGCGTTTGAGACGTTCAGGGTCTTTATGACCTCCCCGGTCTTCCCATTCACTTTCAGGTTGGCCACGCCTCCGCCTCCACGCCTCTGCAACCTGTACTTCTCTATCGGCGTGATCTTCCCATAGCCGTTCTGAGTTATCGATAGTATGCTGTCGCCTGGCTTTGTAGCTATCACGTTGGTTACCGAATCGTTCTGGGAAACCCTCATGCCTCTTACACCTGTGGCTATCCTGCTCATGCTCCTTATGTCTCTCTCGCCGAACCTTATCGCCTTGCCTCCCCTTGTTGAGATAATAATCTGTGAATCACCATCTGATATCGCTACACCAGCCAGTTCATCACCGTCTCTCAGCGGTATGGCTTTTATGCCGTTGGCCCTCGGCCTCGAGAAGCTTTCTGCCTTTACTCTCTTTATTCTGCCACGCTTTGTGACAAACACGAGGTATTTGTTTGCGAACTCCCTGGTGTTTATTATAGTGCTCACACCCTCTCCGTCCTGCAGCTTGACTAGATTTATCGCCGCCTTTCCGCTGGAGTACCTGCCCCCTTCCGGAACCTGGTACGCCTTGAGCCAGTACGCCCTGCCTTTGTTAGAGAGCACGAGCAGGTAATCCTTGCTCATGCAGTATACGGCCTCCTTGACGAAATCGCCCTCCTTAAGGTCTATGGTTATTACACCCTTCCCTCCGCGCTCCTGGAGCTTGTAGGTTCTCGCAGGCAGACGCTTCATGTAGTTGCTCTGCGTAAGCAGGATTACCGAATCCTCGTCCTTTATTACGTCCTCGTTGGTTATATCAACAAGTTCGGCGTTTTGCTCTATTACGGTCCTCCTCGGAATTCCATACCTGCTTTTTAGGTCGGCCGTTTCCTTCTTTATTATATCATAAACGTATTTGTCGTCGGAAAGTATCCTACCGTACTCTTCTATGCTCTTCTTCAACTGTGTATCCTCATCCGTAAGCTCCCCGCTTTCTAATCCTGTCAGCTTAGAAAGCTTCATGTCAAGTATGGCGTTCGCCTGCTTTTCGCTTATGGACAACGAACCGATAAGGGCCTCTCTCGCCTCTTTCACGTCCTTCTTGCTCTTTATCAGCGCCGTTACGTCGTCTATGTTTTCTATCGCCTTCAGCAGCCCCTCGACTATGTGGAGCCTTTCCGAAGCTACCTGCAGGTCGTGTTCCGTTCTTCTTTTTATTACACCCAGCCTGTGGTCTACAAATATTCTTATGAACTCCCTGAGGTTGAGGTTGAGCAGTTTGTTGCCTATTACAGCAACGTTCATAACGGGCATCGAGATCTGAAGCTGGGAATGCTTGTACAGTGCGTTCAATACGTAATCCGGGCTGGCATCCTGCCTCAGCTCTATCACTACCCTTATGCCTTCCTTGCCGCTCTCATCCCTTAGTCCTGATATGCCTTCAATCTTCTTATCCCTGCTTAACTCAGCTATCTTTGACACAAGCGTAGCCTTGTTCACGGTGTACGGGATCTCATCTATAATTATCTGCTTTTTCTTGCCCTCCTCTATCTTCGTTCTTCCTCTTATCGTGACCGATCCCCTGCCAGTCAGATAAGAGTTCAAGAGCTCCGAATCGTAAAACACCGTCCCGTGTGTCGGGAAGTCTGGGCCTTTTATGTAGCCGAGCAGTTCCTGCGAGGTTATGTCTCTGTTGTCTATGTATGCGTTTATCGCGTCGCATACTTCTGCAAGGTTGTGAGGCAGTATGTTCGTCGCAACTCCTACTGCGATTCCGGAAGAGCCGTTTACCAGCAGGTTGGGCACCTTCGAGGGCAGCACCACCGGTTCCTTCTCCGTGTTGTCGTAGTTAGGAACCATATCGACCGAGTCCTTGTCGAGGTCTTCCAGCATCTCCTCGGCTATCTTCCTGAGCCTTACCTCTGTATAACGTGCAGCTGCAGGCTGATCGCCGTCTATGGAACCCATGTTCCCCTGGCCCTCTATCAGCATGTGGTTCATTGAGAAATTCTGGGCCATCCTTACGAGGGTGTCGTAGGCGGCCATATCTCCGTGCGGGTGGTACTTGCCTATTATCTCTCCCACCACCCTCGCGCTCTTCTTCGTGGGCTTGTCGTGCGTATTGCCGAGCATGTACATCGCGTAGAGCGTTCTCCTCTGCGCCGGCTTGAGTCCGTCCCTCGCATCGGGCAGGGCTCTGCCTACAATAACGCTCATCGCGTAGTCTATGTAGCTTGACTGCATCTCCTTCTCTATCGATGATTCGACCACGTCCTTTCCGGCCTTGTCATCGTTCTGTTCTGCCATCTATGCACCTCATATGTCCAGGAAAGACACCTCTGTGGAATGCTCTTCCAGGAAGCGCTTCCTCTCCTTGACGTCTACTCCCATCAATATTTTGAATATCGAATTTGCAAGTTCCGCGTCCTTTATAGTTATCTTCTTGAGTATCCTGTTGTTCGGGTCAAGAGTGGTTTCCCAGAGCTGATCCGGGTTCATCTCCCCAAGCCCCTTGTACCTCTGCACCGCACCCTTGCCACCAATACTCTTCATTATCTCGTTGAGTTCAGCGTCGCTGTACGCGTATCTTATGGTTTTCCCTGAGCCTATCCTGTAAAGCGGCGGGTTCGCCATATAAACGTAGCCCTTGTCTATGAGCGGCTTTAGATATCTGAAAAAGAACGTGAGCAGAAGTGTTTTGATGTGGCTGCCGTCAACATCCGCATCTGTAAGGAACACTATTTTGTGATATCGCGCTTTTTCTACGTCTACGTGGTCTCCAACTCCGGCACCAATGGCCGTAGCGATCGTCCTTAATTCAACGTTGTTGAAAATCTTTTCATCGATCGCCTTCTCGACGTTCAGTATTTTGCCCCTCAAGGGCAGTATAGCTTGGTACTTCCTATCTCTCCCCTCCTTGCTAGTTCCGGCCGCGCTCGCACCCTCCACTATAAACAACTCTGATTTTTCCGGATCGTTTTCGCTGCAGTCGGCAAGCTTTCCTGGCAGTACGGAACCCTCAAGCAGGTTCTTCTTCCTTGTGAGTTCCCTCGCCCTCTTCGCGGCAAGTCGCGCATCCGCAGCCTTCAGCACCTTGTCGATTATCTTCGATGCCTCCGACGGATTCTCCTCGAGATAAGTAGAAAGCGCAGAATAAACAACATTGTCAACGAGCGCCTTCACGTTGGTGTTCCCAAGCTTTTCCTTTGTCTGTCCCTCGAACTCGGGGTTCGGCATCAACAGCGAGACTATTGCTATGATACCTTCCCTGGTGTCCTCACCCTCTACATCAACCCCGTTCTTCCCGTTCTTTCTGTTCTTGGATATATAGCCCATCACCGCACGCGTGAGTGCGCTGTGGAAACCGGTTACATGGCTTCCGCCCTCGTACGTCCTTATATTGTTGACAAAAGAGAGCACATCTTCGTTGTATCCTTCTATGTACTGCAACGCAACGCTGACATCTATCGAATCTGAACGTTTGGATATTATTATCGGTTTCGATATCTCCTTCCTTCCGTCCTTTAAGTAGTCGATAAAGTCTTTCATATAGTTCTGCGAGTAGAATACCACCGTTTTAGGCGGTACGTCCCTCGTGTCAATCAGTATAATCTTTATTCCGGGATTAAGAAAAGAAACGTACCTAAGCCTCTCAGTAAGCAGCAGCGTATCGAAACTCCTCGCCGAAAATATTTCAGAATCTGGCTTGAAAGCTATGGTCGTTCCGGTTTCCTTCTCCGGTACGCTTCCTGCCTCCTCCAAATTTGACAGCACCTCCCCCCTGCCAAACCTCTGCTTATACACCTTCCCTCCTCTCTTAATCGTAACGTTTACGTACTCGGAAAGTGCGTTGACCACTGTAAGCCCGACTCCGTGGAGTCCGCCCGAGACCTTGTAAGTCTTGTTGTCGAACTTTGCTCCGGAGTGTAGCGATGTCATTATGACCTCGAGTGCTGGCTTGTTCTGCTTTTGCATTATGTCTACGGGTATGCCCCTGCCATCATCTGATATCTCCGCAGTATCGACTCCGCCCTCGTTGCCAAGTTTTATTGTTATGTCCTTGCAGTATCCTGCTATCGCTTCGTCTATTGCGTTGTCCAGGACCTCAAACAGGAGATGAATGAATCCAGCGCTGCCAGTAGAACCCACGTACATCGCTGGCCTTTTCCTTACTCCTTGGGGCCCAGAAAGGGAGATAATGTCCTTTGCGGTATACTCATTATCACTCATCAAATCAGCGCGCGGCAAGAACCCGAATATCGCCTGTAATGGATTGGTAATTTCACCTTTAAAACCCTTTTGGTGCATCCCTTTACAAGCACTAAAACACATCAGAACAGCCTGCTTCTTCGAGGCAATAATCAGCTATATTAACCTTGCGCGCCACAAGCATATTGGAGGTAAGACAAATGAAGATAGGTATAGTTTCTGACATGCACATAGGCTACGAAAGGTTTGAGGATGACGCACGCAACCAGGCTACGGAGGCGCTGAGCAGGGCAGCCGAGCTTTCTGACGCAATAATAATACCCGGAGACGTGTTCGACAGAAGGGCGCCGCATCCGAAAGTTATAGCAGACGCAATAAAAATATTTCGGGATGTAGGACAAAAGAGCAAGATGGGTGCAAAAGTACTTCAGAAAGTCGGCGGTGACGGGAAGATGTACACACAACTCCCCATAATCGCTATATCGGGTACGCACGAAAGGACCGCGATAGGTAGCGAGAACGCGCTCAGCCTGCTTGGGCTAGCCGGTCTGCTCATAGACACTAACGAAGCTACAACCATACTAGAGAAAGACGGGGAGAAAGTGGCCGTATACGGACTCGGCGGTACTTCTGAGGAGCTGGTAAAGCAGAAACTCAAAGAGATAAATCCGACACCAACGCCGGGAGCCTTCAACATATTCATGTTTCATCAGTCGATATACGAGCTGTTGCCGTTCGACGATGATTTCCTCAGATACGAGGATCTGCCGAAA
>JAKAXF010000023.1 GCA_021816645.1 Microcaldota archaeon
ATCTTGGACTTGAACTCGTCAAGCTTGTCCGCGTTTAAGAAAGTAAGGTACATGCTTACGTCGGGATACAGCGTTATCTTGCGGAACTTGCTGGAATCTGAGTATATTACTATGTACACCCTGTCGCCGCGTATCGTTGCAACCATGTCGGCGAGGCTGCTCGCGTCAAGGTCCGAGAAGATGAACGTGTTCGAAACGAAGAATGTCCTTAGCTTCTTGAAGGTGGCGAGGTAGTCCGGATCGTGGCCGCTCTGCTCTACCCAGTAGGCCGGCATGTACAGCCCGTCGCGCTCAATCAGCAGCTTGTTGGCCTGAAGCTTGCTGAGTATCATATCTATGTTGTTGTACGTAAGGTTGACCGGTACGTTGCCGAACCTTATGTAGTTCGCTATAGCGCTCCTTATCTCCTTCTTCGACAGCGGCATGAACTTCCAGTGATAGTACAGGTTGAGCTTGTCGAAAGCGCCGAGCAATTCCTTTGACTGCAGCTTTATCTGCGTCTTGGCCTGCGGCGGCAGCATCGGCACGTCTATGTAGAATTCGTCCCTGTTCGGCGCCCTTACGAGCACCAGCATCAGGAAGACGATTATTGCAACTACGGCCAATTCTAGGTACTGCTTATTTATCTTGAGCACCTGCGGCGGATTGTAAAGGGAGTACGTGAAGTTCTCGGAGAACATTCCTATGTAGAAGCTAACATTGCCGAACAGCTGCGGAGAGCCCCTGGGCAGCGTGTATGTTATCGTGCCGTTCGACACGACTCCGCTCTCGGGGTAGAGCTTGTTCGCGTTTATCGTGTAGTTTATGCCCGATATAGATACTCCTACGTCTGATATGGAGAAGACAAAGGTGCCTGACGAAAAGTTCTTCACTATTGGGTTTATTGTGAGCGGTGGAACGTACACCAGCGCGTCGCCGTACCTTTTATTGGACAGGCCCTGAAGCGAAGCTACGTAGCTTCCAGGTCCGAGCGGTATGCTCATGTACTTTATGAACGTGAAGTTCCCCGAAGCCGATATGGGAGGTAGCGGCAGGGAGAGCACGCTCTCCCCGTACAGATTGTATATAGTGAGGTGAGGCTCTATCGGTATTGGAGATGACGAATTCGTGAATATTTGCATCTGCACGTTGATGTTTGTATTTGGCGTTATAACTCCAGGCAGAGAGAGTGTTCCGTTTATCGCAAACTTGGGCTCAAAATTCGAGTAGTAGAAGAATGAGTTAGACGCGTCAGAGAAGCTCGAGTTGGTATACACGGCGATCCTTCCGTAGCTGCTGTCCAGCTGCGAGAGCATCGAGCCCCCGTAGCTTATCATCGGAGTTTCAAGCAGCAGCCCGCTGCTGCCTGTAGAGAACGAGTATGAGTCCGCTGGTATCGGTATCTTCTCGTAACCGCTCGAATAGTACGGAAGCCAGAAGAGCGACGCTATGGCCCTGGATATATCGGAAGCCGAATCCGAGGCGCTGCTCCACGAATTTAGGTAGTTGGAAAAAGCCACTATCGAACCGTTGTCTACATTCTCGTACGTGGAATTGTAATACGACTGGCCGTCGACGAATGAGAAAGTAGGAGCGGAGAAGTAAAAGGTGCTATTTGGTATAGCGCCCGGATGAATCTTGCTCGAGTATGAGGACGTCTTCAGGAACGTTGGTAGAGAGTAGACGGGAGTAATCACGCTCCCCTGCAGCAACACGTTCGAAAAGTTCCTGCCTATATACACTATGCTTGTACCCTTCGATAGCAGATAATCCATGACTGTTATGTTTGTGTTGTAGTAGGGCTGGAGGAAGACGCCGGGCAGCAGGCCGTTCGGTACCACCAGCACAGAATCGTTCTGTATTCTGGTCACGTTCTGCAACGATACGCCGATAAGTGAACTCTGGTTTGCGATTACTCCGTAGTGATATAGATCTGTAGAGAGATCCGAGGTGAACAGGGCGATGTTACCGCAACCTATGCATTCGTTTGTGGTGTTTAGGATGTATACGTTGGAAGGTATCGGGTCCTTGTAGAGTGCCGCGTACACGTAAAGGGACGAGACGTTCCACGAGGAGTAGTCCAGCAACAGGTACGGCACCACGGTGCTGAGGTTGCCGTAGAAAAGCAGATCCTGCGACGACACGTCAGCACCTAGCGACGGAGGCCCGGTTTTTACTGCGATCGGAGTTGTTGGATGTATGCTCGAAAGCTCAATTTTAAGATACACCACCATAGCTACAACGAGTAGGACCATGATGACCAGTATTGCTATAATAGTCATTTTGGTTTTTTTCTGCATCACACCTACCGCTCCGGCTCTCTAGGCCTAAGACTGCTCCTGCTTTATCCTAAACACCTTCATAAAAAGCTTGGTCATAAAGTTCTGCTTCCCCCCGAGGGGGTTAACGACGTTGTAGACCTTTATGTAGCGTAGCTTCTTGTTGATCCTTACAAAGTATTTCATAGTATCATTCGACTATCCTCTGAGCTCTATGTATCCGAGCGAAACCATCTTGTTGAGTATCTGCTCTACGCGCGGAGGTATCATCTTGTAGGTTTCCGCAAACTCGTTGACGTCTATCGTGTTGTTGTGCGATTCTATCCACTCCTGCACCATGACCATCAGTGACTCGTCGGAATACGTCTCAAGCGATTTGAGCCTGTCCTTCAGCGCCGCGTTCTCCTGGCTCAGCTGCGAAGCCTGAACCGTAAGGTTTTTGTTCGATGAGGTAAGCTCTATGTTCAGCCTCTTGAGCTCGCGGTATTCGTTGAAGAGAGAATCGTAGTTGTTGAACAGTGTGCTGTAGCTCTGCGACATAGAGTTAAGCACGTCGTCTATGGCTGAGTCGGAGTACTGGAAAAATTCGGCCAGGTTGGGAGTGTACAGATCTGATATCAGAGAGAGGACGCTGAACACGTTCTTTATTACAGACAGCCTTCTGAGCTTCTCGCTGGCGTCCATTGGGATTGTATACTCTATATCCATCCTGTCCTTGAAGAGCTTTATTACGAAGAATAGGAAGGGTCGTTTTTGTATGTCCCTGCTTTCTACTCTTATGAGAGACAGCGAATCCGCATCGCGCTTTACCGAGAACATCTGCAGCGATGAGAGCCTGCTCGCTATCGCGTCGAAGCTGCCGAGTAGGGTGCCGCCTATGCTTATCGTGCTTACCTTGGGCTCTACTACACCGCTCTCTTCAGCCAAAACAACCACTAAGTGATCCCGCTATCAGACAGGCGTTCAAAGACACCGTCTTTTCGTCCGTGAGGGCGGAACATAGATATAGAGGAATAAGGTTATAAAAAGATTGTTATGCTATCGGGCGCCTCGTTTTATGGCCGAGGTTGTCAGCGCTTGCCTGCCGCTTTCGCAGCGGTCTTTTGGTTGCCGCTGCCCGCAACCGCCCTGTTAGGGACAACAAGTGCGGGCACGTAATTCACAAGCGAGAGCAGGTAGAGGAAAAGAATGATTATGGCGCCGTATAGAAGCGCCGACAGCTTGTCATGAGACAGCACTACGAATGCCCCGGCAAAGAGGAAGCCCAGTACGAGGTAAACGACCTGACGCCTGACCATCCGCTCTCTGGCCTTCTTGTACTTTGGATAGCACTCCCTGCACACCACGAGCTCGTACCCCTTCTCGTTTCTCGTCACATACCTTTTTATGAGTCTTATCCCGTTTATCACGAAGTCTTCCTTTACCGGCAGGCCGTCCTTTGCCTCGCCGCAGATTATGCACCGCTTGCCGTTGCTCTTTGCGTTTTCTGGGTTCAACCAAACACCACGTCCGCCTCGTACACCCTGCCTATTTCAGAAGTTATCCTTTTCTCGTCGACCATCCCCATGACCCCGTTTATCATTACGTCGTCCATGCCGAGGCGCCTGAGCACGTTGATTATGTCGTCCCTCTCCAGGCCCGCTTTCTCGAGGAGCGACACGAACGAAACCACGTTTATGTGCCTGTGCGACTTCTCCATCGCCGCTATGAGCCCTTCTATGTTCTTCTCGCTGACCTTGAGCGCGAGAAGGACGCGCCTTATCTCGATTCTTGATATCGCGAAGGTGTTTGTGCTAGCCATTCTGCGCACCCATTATCCTGGTTATCAGCTGGTCGGGTATGCCGAGGTTCTTTAGGAAAGATATTATGTCACCGACCCTTGCGCCGTGAGACTTTAGCGAGTTTATGAAGTCGTTCATCTTGAAAGTCCTGTCCTGCTGGTCGAAAGTTGTGAAGATCGAGCTGATGTCCTCGTTCGACAGGTTGCAGTCTATCAGCACATTCTTCAGTTCGTCTTTTTCGAACTGGTACTCGCGCTGTATGATTCCCGAGGATATCTCGCTCTGAGTCAGCATATCGGCGAGGTCGATGGTGTACACGTACAGAGGTTCCTCGCCCTTGACTTTCTCGAGCAGGAAGGTCTCTGGAAACCTCAGCGCGGTCTGGAACGCCATGACGACCGCTACCTGTCCCACTCCGAACTTTCCTATCTCGGACCTTATAAAGTCGGAGAAGTTCAGCGATCCCTGAAGATAGTTCATGAACTTTTCGAACTTTATCCTTAGCACGAAGTTCGTGCCGACGTTTGAGAATATCGCCTCGTTTATGTCCGTCGGGTTCTGCGAAGCGACTATGAGTCCGAACCTGTACTTTCTTCCCTCCCTGACTATCGTAACTGCGTCGCTCTTCTCGTCGCTCGCTACCTTCCACGCCTCGTCCAGGACCACGAACGTCTTGAGTCCTTTTGTCTCGCTCCACACCTCTGCCCTCATCAGCTCCTTGAGCGTCTGGAGTATGAACAGCGCTGCTAGTGCCCTGAACGTGTCGTCTGACAGCGCGGACAGATCTATGTCTACGAGCCCCGACTCCACGAGCTTCGAAAGTTCGAGCGTACTCTTCCTTGCGAAGTAGTCCTCACCTTCCCGGGCGAACTGCCTCAGCCTGTATATCGCGTTCTCGAGCTCGGCAGGGTACTCGTACGTGCCTTCCTGCAGCTTCTCCTCGAGCAGCGAGATCGCGTCCTTCAGCGTTGGAGCGTCCTTGCCCTCGGGCGCCCTCTCCGACAGCGTGAATCCAGCGTTGACATATGCCTGCTCTATCGCTTCCTCGGTCAGCCTCTTCTGCTCCGGATATGCGCCTATGTCCGTCAGTATATCCAGAGAGTTTATTATCTGCTTCACCCTGTCCAGAGGCTTCATTCCGGACAGGTCCATTATGTTTATGTACGAACCTTTGCCAAGCGAGACTACCGTTCCGCCGCTCTGATTGACCCAAGCTTTGTACTCTCCAGCCCAGTCTATTATGACCGCGTTTGTCCCCCATATGTAGTTTGCCCTAAGTATGAAGGTCTTTACGAAGTAGCTCTTTCCGGCTCCGGTTATACCGACAACGGCTATGTGGGGGTTGGTGATGTTGAGGAACGACCACGTGAACGGCACGCGGAATATCTTAGTGTTGCCTATGAATATCGACTTGAACGGGTCGTTGAGCAGCACGCTCGCCGGAGGCTCGGGGGGCCTGGATATGAATGACCTCTTCGCTATTTCGTTGCTCATTATATGCTGGAATCTTAGTATAGTCATATTATCATCCCTGCTGGCTGAACTGCGCAGCCACGTCGTCGAATGAGGTGGGCAGCATGAAGCTGTACATGAATAGAGTATACAGTTCCCTGCCCTCTATCCTAGTCAGATCCACGTCCAGAGCGCTAAGCGCGACCTGAAGCTGTTTCACCTGCGCGTCAAGAGCGTCGAGCGATGCCTTCTCGCTTATCCCCACGGCTGTGGTCTCTATGTACATCAGCGTGGCGACGGGTTTTTCGCCCTGCGAGATCCTGTCTATCTTCGCCTGTATCATGTTGATGTTGCGCTGTATGTTGGTTATCGTGACGTCGTTTGCGCCCTGGCTCTGCAGCGCTCGCGAAAGCTGGAACTCCTGGTATCCCCTCTTGCCCTCGAGCTCGTCCCTTACCTTCTGCACGTCCATCCCTGAAGATATAACGTGATACTTGAACGGGAAGTGGATGTTCGCTATCGCACGCTCCCATTTCTCCGGAGCCTGGCGCAGCTGATCTTCTACAGACTCCTCAACCCGTTCTTCCTTGAAAGTGTAGGCGAAGAGGTTCGCAGATATGTAGCCGGTCGAGTAGAATATGCCGTTGACGTTCTTTACAACTGCGTTCTGCTTCTTTACTATGTAGTAGTTGGCGACGGGCTGGAACGACACTCCTAGTATCGTTGTGAAAAGCGGAAATACCACGAAATCAGCGAACGTAAAGAGCAAAAGGAATCCGAGAGTCAGAAGGGACAATACCACTACAGTGGACGACGCTAGACCCTTGCCGAAGCTGCCCGCGCCTTCTATCGCGATCAGCGTTATCAGCGCGGTAAACGCAAGGTACATTATTGTCTCTTCGTCCATCTACTCACCGGTTTGCTCCCCGACTCCCTTGGTGAGACTTTCGCTCACCGTAGAGTAGGGTATCAGGAATTCTGGTTCTACGAACTTCAATAGGTCTTTGCCTGTTATTATGCTTGGAGTAACTCCGAGTATGGCGCCTATTCCAGACATGAGCTCCGTAGCTTTCTGCTGCGCTATCGATACGGCTTCGTACTCCTTTGTCCCCGAAGCAGAAACTCCGGCGTAAGTGAGCAGCTCGAGTGACTGCATAGAGGTTATGCTGTCGAGTATGTTTCTCCACATTGAGAGCTCGCCTCTCAGCCTTTCCACCATCTTCGGATCTGTGCCGTCCTGCGACGCCTTGACCTCTTCGTTCTCCAGTTCGTTGATCTTCTCCCTGAGCTGCATTATGTAGACATCCTTGTCCATCGTGTAGAGCTGCGTTGTGAACCTGGCGGGATCCTTGCTCAGGCTTACGAGCCTGCTCACCTGCGTTGCAAAATCAATCTTCTCCTCATCGCTCATTTCCGTAGCCGATCTGTATAGCGGAACGCTTATGTATATCGTAGCGATGAAGTCTTCGCCGCTCTTGCGGAGTATTGAGTCCTGGGCTGTCGATAGCCAGTAGGCGTTCTCGTCGCTCAGCACAACCATCTTTGACCTCTGCCTCATCATCGGTATTAGGAAAGGAGTGTAGTATCTTGTCATTATGGCGAGTATGTCCATGAGCAGAGCGAGCAGCAGCAGCACGAACTTGGCTATCAGCAGAAATGAAGCAGAAGGCAGGGTGATTGACGCGGCTAGGAAGACCACGGACAATACGAGGAAGCCTATGAATACGAGGTATTTTTTTTCCATTCCGCATCGTCTCCGTTAAAGGGTCGCACTACGAACTATTGTATTGGACCAATATATGAACCTTGCAAATTATATAAAACTTCTTAGTCTGCTTCCTGTATACGTCGCACCGCCTATGAAAGCCGCTACCTGCGTCACGAAAGCATACGTAACGGCCATTATCAGCGACGGGTAGAACAGTATGAGCAGCCAGAATGAACTCATCTCGCTGTTGACGTTCTGCAGCAGTGCTGGTAGCGGGCTTGTGGCGGTGAGTCCGTTGGTTTCCGCACCTGTGCCGGCGCCAAAGCGCGTAAGCTGCGATGCCGTCAACTGCATGCTGCTCAGCAGATTAGGTGCTGTGAAGTAGTACGCTACGGCGAAGAGAGAGGGCATGACTATGAAGAATCCCATGGCAAGCGCTATCAGCATTCCTCCGAACGCCCTCGTTGGGAAGATGGCGCGGAATATCGTGCCGGGGACCAGGAACGCCGGGATAGATACCGAAGCGAAGAATATAAGCAGGTAGTATTCGGCGTAGAGGGCAGTAATACCGTCGATTATCAGGCCTCCGAGAGCCGAAGCCGGCTCCAGAACGAAGATGCTGAGCGGAATCGCGAATAGCTGCGGTATCGATGTAAGGATCTGCGATGAAAGGGATTTGAGCGGAGCGCCACCGACCAAAAGCGTGATGGTTATCGAGGAATACTGCGCGTCCGTAGCGTATATGTTGAACAGCGAGGTGTATATAGCTTCTGCGCTGTTTATCGTCTTGTTTATCAGCCCCAGCGATGTAGCATAGGGATTTATCGTGCCGACTACGATAGATGGTATGAGCCCGAAGGCGACCGCTGAGACGAAGAGGAAGATGAGTATTATTATCGAGCTCGCCGTGGCCTCGTAGAGCTCGCCGATACCGAAATTGCGTATCCTGTCGCTCTTTATTCCTGCGCCTACAGCAAATATTACAGACGCTATCGAGAACGCTATCAGAAGCGCGATCTCCGCGAGCGGGAGGTCGCCCTTCCATATCGATGCGATTTGCGCGTTTATGGCGCAGTACCACGGCGCCTGTGACGTTATGTTGAGCTGCATACCCAAGGGCAGGCTAGAGCACTGGTTGTTTGGAGACGAGGATTGGCCGCCGCCCGGTTGCGCACTGGCTATCGAAGCAAGCGAGAGCATGGAAATGAACAACAGTGCGATCAGAACGTTTTTCTTCATGTTATTACACCATACCAGATAGCAGAGACATGAAATTCACACGCTCTCCTATCGCTGTCGAGAAGTCAGA
>JAKAXF010000024.1 GCA_021816645.1 Microcaldota archaeon
TTCATTTCGCTCCTTGCTTTTGTAGATGGAGTATACGAAATAGATTTCTCTTCCATCTACAGGTATGTAGTTGACGTGCTGGCTCATGCAGATGGCGCGACCATCGGAATAGTACAAACTGGCTCTCTAATCGAAAGAATAAACGCCCTGTCAGGGATAAACCAGAGCCTATCGCACGATCTGATTAAACTGCGCGCAGAAATTTCACCATTGAGGAAGAGCGTTGCACGGTACAAAATGGTTCTCGGCGAGGTACTCGAATGGTTGCACAAGAACGGCTTTGCGGAAAACAGGGCGTTCATGGATGCCGTTGGTAACGGAATCTTACAACTGAACAATGAACTTGGGGTGCGCTGGTAATGGCCGATCAACGATTGACTATGGTTGCACTCGCCATCCTGCTTCTTACCGAGTCTGGAGCAATTTTCGGAGGGGCTGGCGGGCTACTCTACGGATTCGGGACGTTGCTGTACATACCGTTTGGCATCACGATACTCGTATTCTTCAGGTCGCTTTCAGAGGGATTGACTAGGCACGTCGTTCTGGAATACGATGACCAGCCTCGTGGAATCACTCACTTAACCGCAAAGCGTTTGCATGATCTGCGTGATTCTGCCAGCAATGAGCTCGACAGGCTCCTTGCGGTGAGCGGATTAGCCGTAAATGTACAAGAATTGAGGGAGGCAATCGTCAAGGAGCTGGATGGAGACCCAAGCCTGGGCTTGGACGAGGAACTTTCGCGTTTGATAGAACAGCAGAATAGTGGCATGCTGGTAGACCACGGCGAAATGGTTATCTGTAGCCTGAAGGATCCAAAAGGCTACATAATGAGGTACGGCTACGAAACCGCAGTAAAGGACGCGAGCGCGCTTGATATTGAAGGTCTAACAGTCCGCGCCAAAAACGTTATTCTGTACTATGGAAGCTTAAGGCTCAAAAATATTTCAGAACGCGCGGTATCGAAAGCGGGTTACGAAATTTTTATTCCTAGCAGTAACTCCGCATCGAAGCTGCGCTACACCTTGACCGATTACGGCAGGAGGAGCGCGGCTGCGCTCTTTATGGTAACGAATGGAAATTTGAAGTTGATTGCATGCTCCAGGTAGTAAAGGGTGTGGCGCTCGTTGGCCTTGTTGCTAGCACGCTGATGTTCAGCGCGTGCGTCCTGAAATTAATAATTGAGGGTATGAAAAGAGAAGCAGATCGGCACGCGAGCAGCTTGAAGATGACACTCGGCGCTTCCCTGCTCCTTGCCGTATCTATATTCATGCTGGTGTCCTGAATGTTTGATAACTTATTCGCGGCTATCGGCAAAACAAATCACTACGAAAATGCGCTCGCCGTAGTATCCGGAGCCGGAGCCTTGATATTCATTTTCTATATTGTAGGCGAAATAACACACGTCGGACTCGGATACGTTGTTGTGCCATACGTTGCCGCTATATCGGCCCTGGCGGTTCTCATACTCAAAAATGGCGTGGAGATGCACAGGGACGGCAGGGTACTCATGCTTGTCTCTCTCATGCTTGCGTTGTTGTCGTTCTCTCTTATAATATAGGTCTTGCTATGGTGTTGAAATTCTTTGAGGTTACGCGGCTGCCCGACCAGGAATTTGACAGGGAAGCGATGATGGAGCTGTTCGGGAAGAACGCTTTTATGATAGGTTACGACTTCGCGCTCAGGACCACGATCCTCGCGGTCGATGAACGTTCTGACGGCGCTGCGAGGCTTGGGCTGGTAGTCCCGGGAATGGAGCTGTCCGATGCTAAAGGCTATGGTGATAAGGTTGAACGGATACTCCTTCTCTCAGTATTCAGGGAAGCAGAGACCATGCATCCTACCACATTCAGCGACGTTTTCTCGCTGCGATTGGGAAGCGGTTTCTTGGGTTTTGTGTTCAGGCCGCTCGGCATAGATGAGATAGGGAAGAGTAAGAAGCTGGTCGAGGGATTGCTGGAGAAGAAGGTAGTGAGGGAGACGCTCTCTGTGCTCAACGGCTCTGTGATGAGCAGGATGAGCAACTCGCAGCAGCGCGACACGTTCAGCGGCTCGGAAGAGAGGATGCTGCTAGCCGAGATACTGGAATCGTTGAACCTGGCTGTGCTCAGCGGCATGCACGTATACGAGATATACGCGGTAATAATTGGACCGGAAGCGCTGGAGGAGTACACGAGGGAGAAGCTTTTCGTCATGGACAGCGTAGCACTTTCAACGAGGCTTCGCGACTGGCCATTCGAAAAGATGCCGAGGTCGTTGCCCGTTGGTATAGGGAGCGCCAAGAATTTCGTGAACTTCTACGGAGTAAGGGGCTTGTCGTATTCATTGAAGACCGCACAGGCGGAGGGCGGTGGTGCAATAAAGATAGGCACGTTCCTTGAAGATGGGGTTCATGATACGGGAGAGGAGGTACGCGTTGATCCGTCGCTCCTGAACCTCGGCTTTGTGCTCACTGGTCTTCCAGGTTCTGGCAAGACTATGGAGGCGATGAGTGTTATAGATTCCGTGCTGTCTGAGAAGAAGGGGACGAGAGTGGTAGTGCTCGCACCGACCGATGAATGGGACGGCTTTGCGTTGGATCATGGGATGCATCTCGTAAAGATCTACCAGGACGGGGTCCCGATCAACTTCTTCAGGTGCGCAGAAGGCGTCGATGCATCAGTGTTCTACGAGGATCTCGCGATGCTCATATCCTCTTCTTCTGACGCAGGCCCGTACAGGAACCCGATGGAGAAGTGCCTGCTGAACGCCTTCAAGAACGTCTACCATGGAGACGAACGCGAACCCGATCCCGTCCTCGTTTACAAAGAGATAGAGGAAGCGGTAATAAGGCTGCACGCTAAGAGAACGAACGTTGGCGTGAAGTACACGAAGCACGGGGAGAATATAAGGTCTGCCCTGGAGAACCTCAGGAGCATAATAAGGAGGCCTGAATATTCGTCGCGGAAGGGGATAAGGATTGAGGACGTTGCGGAAAGTGGCGTGGTGTTCAACATATCTGGAGTAAGCAACAAGATAAAACCGAGCATATACGCCCTACTGCTCAATCAGGCTTACACGCTTGCAAACGCTTACGATACGAACGGCGATGACGACCTCAGGCTTCTAGTTTGCCTCGAGGAGTCTCAGACGATACTGGGGCAGAGGGGAAGCGCTGCCGTGGAAGACCTGACATACAGGATACAGGATTTCAGGAAAAAGGGCGTGGGGCTCGTACTGCTGACCCACAACGCTGATGACATAGATGACAGGATAAGGAGGCTGTGCCAGCTCAAGCTCTACCTCAAGCAGTCTCCGGACGCAGCCGACGCGGCCGCAGGGGACCTGATGTTCACTTACGCGGACAATGAAACTGTGGCCAGGAAGCTTAAGCACCTTGACTCCAGGACCGGCGCGTTCGGATACCTGGTAAAGAAAGGAAGAGAGAAGGTGGCGTGCGACAGCGTATTCCTGCGAACCGCAGATTACGGCCCGCATCCCGAAATGAAATATGATGCAGAGGACACGCCCCTTACTGAAGAGTATATGAAAATAAATAGCATTGAACGCCCTGCTTTAATAGACGCAAAGCTGCGTATAGAGATCCGGGCAGAGCCCGATAGCAGGGAGATGAAGCTGAAGGGACTTTCGATTGGCATCTACTACCTGTTGGAACCTGTAGTGCGATTTGATGTAGCGTCGTTACACGGCGGAGTTGCTGCCGCAAGGCTTGTGAATAGTAGAGTTTATGATGCATGTCTTGAGAATGCGAGCGGCAGGATCCTAAGTTCTTCGAGCTTCACTGCGAGCGGAAACACGAAAATAAAATTCATTCTGTAATAGGCTGTATTAGCACAGTATACTTACCAGTAGTTTTGGGAGATGTTAAACCCGCAGTCTTCGTACCAATAGTATCGTGGGTGAGTAAGTAGTACACCAGGGACGTTGAGCATGCGGTAATCTTCCTTATAATCGTCGCTACAATAATTATCTTCGCGACCCACTACATTATGAAAAAGAGGCGCGGCTTCTGATGCTGCATCTATACTTCGCGTCTTTCCCGCTACGAATTTAAAGTTATTCGTACCTAAATTACGTGTAAATATTGTTCAGGTAACGTGATGATGAAGTTCAAGACAACCGCTGATATAAAGGTCTCCGACAAGCTCATAGACCAGGTAATCGGCCAGCAGAGCGCGGTCGAGATAATAAAGAAGGCAGCGAAACAGAGGAGGAACGTGCTCCTTATCGGAGAGCCTGGAACAGGCAAGACTATGCTGGCGCAGGCTATGGCAGAGCTTCTGCCGAATACAGACCTCGAGGACGTACTGGCTTACAAGAACGTGAACGATGAGAACACTCCTATCATCAAAACCGTTAAGACGTATCCTGACGGGATAGACAAGGCGCCGAACGGCGACGGACAGGGCAGGATAATACTGCAGAAGGAGAGGATGAAGAACAGGATGACGCTATCCAAGGGTAGCTCGATAGTGTCACCGATAGTGATGGTGCTGGTTATACTGCTGTTCGGGCTTTCGCTGAGCGGCCTGATAAAGGGATATGAGATAATCGTGCTTGCGGCTCTGATCCTTGGTATATTCATATTCGGCGCTATGGCGGTTTTCATGAGCGGGCTCACGCGCAGGGTTGGTATTCCGGGAATGACTGATATAAACGAACCGAAGCTTATAGTAGACAACACTGGCCTGATTCACGCTCCGTTCGTAGACGCGACGGGAAACAAGGCCGGTGCCCTTTTTGGTGACGTAAGGCACGATCCGCTTCAGTCTGGTGGGCTCGGAACTCCCGCACACCTCAGGGTAGAAAGCGGTGCCATACAGAAAGCAAACAAGGGTGTGCTTTACATAGACGAAGTTTCAAGCCTGGATCCTCGTTCGCAGCAAGAGCTTCTTACCGCGATGCAGGAAAAGAAGTACGCAATAACAGGGCAGAGCGAGATGAGCTCTGGAGCTCTGGTAAAAACCGAGCCAGCCCCCTGCGACTTCCTTTTGGTAGCGGCGGGAAACCTGCAGGACATGCAGCACATGCACCCAGCGCTCAGGTCTAGAATAAGGGGATACGGATACGAGGTATATATGGAGTCTTCGATAGCAGATACCGAAAAGAACCGTGAGGAGATAATAAGGTTCATAGCGCAGGAGGTAAAGAAGGACGGCAGGATACCGCACTTCGACGTGGGGGCCGCGAACATGATAATAGAGGAGGCGAAGAGAAGGTCTGGCAGGAAGAACAGGCTGACTATGATTCTGAGGGACCTTGGCGGCCTAGTAAGGGCGGCAGGAGATATAGCGATAGAGAGAAAGAAGGACGTCGTTACAAAGGATGAGGTCTTTGGCGCACTGAACCTTGCCAGGCCTATAGAATCACAGATCGTTACGCAGGAACTTGACTACAGGAAGGACTACCAGGTTTTCACCACGCGCGGTTACAAGATAGGCAAGGTCAACGGGCTTGCTGTGCTTGGATCGTCTCCAACGCTCTCATCAGGGATAGTCATGCCGATAGTCGCCGAGGTAACCCCGGCGAGCTCGAGGGCGGAGGGCAAGTTTATACCTACGGGCAAGCTCGGCAAGATAGCCAGCGAGGCCGTGAAGAACGTAAGCGCCGTGATAAAGAAGCACATGGAGAAGGACGTTGCAAACTACGACATTCACGTGCAGTTCCTACAGACCTACGAAGGAGTAGAGGGGGACAGCGCGAGCGTGAGCGTTGCAGTAAGCGTCATATCCGCCATGGAGGGCGTGCCCGTGGATCAGTCCGTAGCCATGACAGGATCCATGTCGGTAAGAGGTGAGGTGCTGCCCGTAGGAGGCATAACGCAGAAAGTAGAGGCGGCGATAGAAGCGGGGGTCAAAACCGTCATGATACCGAAGAGCAACGAGCACGACGTCATAATAGACAAGGCGAGGCTGAAGAAGGTAAAGGTGATACCCGTGAGGAGCCTGGCAGAAGTGATAAGGTATGCCCTGCGACCGGGGGCCAAGAGGGACGGGATCGTAAGGAAACTCAGAAGGGTATAAGTCCGAGCGGCCGGACCAAAGCTTTTGTATTTATACTACGCAATCGTTATGCTAAACGCGGGTGTCGCTTATGAAGAAGGAGAACGTTGACGTCGGTGCAATGCTTGAGGATTTTGGCAAGGATATAGTCGCGCAGGTTGAGAAGGGCAAGAACCCGTCATTCAACACAACTTCGCGCACAAGGTCGAACGTGCACTATGATGAGAAGGGAGGGTTTTTGAAGTTGGGAAACGCGAAGGAGGAGCGCAGCTTCATAAACGTGGCGCAGACCAAGAGGTTCATGCAGACCATGGCGGTTGCGGGGAAGTGCCACAAATTCGTGAAGGAGAACCTGCACACTACAATCAGGGGCCTTTTTTACCAGCTCAAATACTCGCTTGGAGAGGACGTTGACGAGAATATATTCAACGAGCAGAGCGAATCCAATCCGCTGATAGAGGACCTCGAGGTGGCGCTGGGAATCAGGAGGGAAGAACTGCACCTCAACGCCAACAGGAAGGGCGTGCTGATAGGAAACATGAAGGTGAGGGACTACTTCGGAAAGGAGGAGCAGGAGATAGACGTAAGCAAGCTGGGAAGGAGCGGCTGGGGCATACCGAGCGATGTTGACAACGACATAGAATTCGTCGACGTGAAGGCGAAGTACGCGCTCGTAGTAGAAAAGGACGCACTCTGGCAGAGGCTGAACGAAGACGGATTCTGGAAGAAGGAGAACGCGATACTTATAAGCCCGCAGGGTCAGGCCGCCAGGGGAACGAGGCGCATAATAAGAAAGCTGGCAGACACGGGAATGCCCATCTACGTATTCAACGACTGCGACGCGTGGGGATGGTACATCTACTGGACGATAAAGACAGGGAGCATAAACCTTGCGTACATAGGCGGGGACATAGCCACGCCGGAGGCCAGATTCATAGGGGTGACGATGTCTGACCTGGACAGGTACGACTTCCTGAACAACATGACTATGAAGACCAACGAAGTAGACATAAAAAGAGCGCAGGAGATGCTCGAGTATCCCTGGATCAACCGACACGAGGAGTGGGTGTCAGAGCTTAAGAGGGTCATAAAAACGAAGAAGAAGCTGGAGCAGGACACGCTTGAGGGGCCCAGGCTGACTTTCGTGGACGATTATGTTAGGGAGAAGATAAAGAACAAGGAATTTCTTCCGTAGGGTCATACTACGTTTATCATCATCCTCTTCTTGACGGCGTTTATTACGTGACCGTAGTCGCGGTAGTGCATTATTGCAGTCAGCGACAGGGTGTAGGAACCCTTTTCTGTAGCTGAACCTCCGAACAGGTCGACTTTCAGCTCTTTCTCCTCGTTGGGGTTCATGTTGCCTATCCTTATCTCCTTCTGCTTCGAGAGCCCCATTTCGTCGAAGCCTATCTTCGACGGCGCTTCGATTACGACCGAGGTTAGAAGCGGTTCTGTAGTCATGTTCGCAAGATGTATGAACATCGTGGCAACGCTCTTCTTGTTCGCTTCCAGCCTGTATGGCACAAGCTCGACCGAAAGCCTGTACGGAGGGTTCTTCATCAACTCTGAGCTGACGTCCTTCTTACCGAATATATTGAACAACGACATTCTACCACTAAACGAAGTTTTAACGTTTTAATATTCAGCTTTGGTATTTATAATTTTTATTGTACGGTGCCGGAAGTGCGTAATAGCACTGCGTGAACCCCATAGGTAGCTTTAAATTCTTATTTCTACAATTTATAAAGCAAGATAGTATGCCCATAAAGTATAATCTTACATGGGCCGATATGCTTTCAACAAAAATTCATAAAGCCGCGATAAAAAATTCTGAGAAGCTGGATGAGGAAGAGCACATTAGCATGCTGATAGGAGTAATAGTAGCGGCGCTCTCATCGGCACACTCCTGGCAGACATATAAGGCGACGAAAGAGGCGCCGACCGGCCTCGGCAAACAGGAGGTGAAGGATGAATACTTGAGAGCTCTCAGCGAAGGCTGGAAGAACATCACTTATACAGACATAAGCGAAATCGCTGAGGACAGCAACATAGAAAATTCGTTCAGTACGTGGCTCGCCTTCAACGTAGACAAAAAGGAGCACGACGACTACAAGGAGGCGTGGAAGACCCTGCTTGAGCAGATGAAGAGCAGCTGCGACGACGTAAAGAGAGGGGAGGAAAACCCCTGACACAATATTAGTTCAATACTGTTTCTGGATATTCTGTACAGAGGGAGGGATAGAAGCGCATGGTTAGGAAGAAACGATGATTAAATGGCAAATTACGAGTATAATATCTGTAGATACAAAACTAAATTTTGCCGTTCTGTAGAGCCATCGGTCGTCGCTTAATATAATTCCTTTTTCATATATATGGAGTGTGATTTTTTAAGACC
>JAKAXF010000025.1 GCA_021816645.1 Microcaldota archaeon
CCTTTACTGAAGATACCGTGCGTTACGACAAGAGACAGGCTCTTTGGCGTATATCTTTGACGAATTGCCTTTGCAAGTAAAATGAATGTTCCGCCGCCGTCACAAATGTCGTCTACGATTACCATGTTCTGATGATCGTATTGCTCGTAATAGCCAATTTCCGTACCAGATAACGCCCCTGTCTCCGTATCGCGCAATTTAGTAGCGAGAATCATGGGTCGCTTGATTTTTTCAGCCAACATTCTCGTTTTCTTTTCGGCACCAGCGTCGGGACTGATAAGCACTGGTTGCTCAATCGTTTCTACAAAAGGACTCAACAACTCCCATTGTGGGACATTTTTGAACATGCCGGGCGGGAATAGTGCCCCAAGCACGTCAGAATGAGCATCCCAGGTAGTGATGGTATCGAATTCCCCACTCAAAAGAACCTTCACCATGACTTGTGCGTCGAAGGCGTGACCGTATCCGGTAACACGATCCTGCCGTGAAGATGGAAAATACGGGATTACCAATGAAATAACCGATAGTGGCTGTGCATGGCGAATAGCATTCGCTGCCGAAAGAGCCTGAAACACAGTCGCATAACTACGAAAGTGTAAATGAATGGTCACTTCGTCAGATATATCATCTTCCGTTACCCTTACGGTTACTTCTCCTGCTGGGAACTGTATCGTTCTTGGCATTGTTCGTGTGCTCCTTATATGATGCTTTATCGCAGTTAATGTGCTATGTATGACGCATTACCGTAATTCGTTGATGTTGTGATTGGGCGTGTTTTCAACGTTTCTAGCAGCCTGTTCGCATGTGCTACGCTTGGAGAAGTAGAAGATGTTTGTCCTACCGTGATTGGAAATGATCTCAACGAGTACGCCTTTTGGACCATTGTACGTCTTGAATCCATCATACCCAGAATGGCTACGCATCCTGAGAAACGCTCGCAGGTCAAACGGGCTCACAAACGCAGAAACTCCCGTTTGCTCCGCAGCATGTACAGCAGATTGACAGGTGTTCGTTGTACCGTTGTAGATCGTCCAGTCCGTCGCGCTTGCGGCGAGCGGGAACAAGAGTAGTGCTATAAGTAAGGTTTTCATCGTTTTCTCCGTGTGTTGTAGTTCAATGTGAAACCAGTGTAGCAGGCGAGTTGTGTGATGTCAACACTATTATTTTTGAACGTACTCTCCACACCATAGGGCACAATTTACTATCGGGAACTCTGCCAAGGGCCAGCCCGTCGGGTTCTTCTCTTGCTTGAAGTTGGGCACAGGCGGGTGTCTGGCACAGAACAAAACAGTCCTATCCTCATACATCTCTCTGCCTAGTGATACAGAAATCGTGCGCGGTCTTGAAAACTTACAATTTTCACAATTTTCCATTAAAATTTAACTCCCTGCTTACAGGAGTCTAGCCAGAAGTCGAGGTCGGATTGGAGGTATCGAACGTAGCCGAACGACTTGACAAAGTCCGGGCCTCTGCCAGCGTGTCGCCATTGTTTGAGTGTCCCAGGCGCTATGCCAAGGTACTTCTCTGCTTCTTCTGACGTGAACAAATCCTCTCTAACCTTGTGGCTCATGTGTGACTCCTGTGATTGGTGGTAGATGGTAGTATAGCAAAGGTGGGATTAGTAGTCAATCTCTACGGGCGTACTCACCGTGATATATTTCTCGTGCTTTCTCGTAAGCAGCAACAGCGTCGTCAAAGTCATCAAATATACCGAGACGAATAAGTCTTCCGTTCACTCTGATTCTGGCAAGCCACCTGCTAGAGTTGTTGTATTGTTGTACGCCCGTATGCCCACTGGTATTATCTTTTCTAAAACCGTGATTCATGGCATTTTCTTTGTGCCCTACTACTCGTAAATTATCCATTGTATTCCAATTACTGTATCCGTTTATATGATCTACGACTTCCCCCTTTTTTGCACCAGTGAGCAACCTGTGCATCTTAATATTGATTTGCTTTTTTGTGCCAATAGTTTCTCTAGTTATCGCATAGTAAGAGTCGGTATGAGGGTTGTAGCTGGCCGTCCAAGTCCTGTCACACACGTCTTCGTAAGAAATCAAATCAACGAAAACGAATTGCCCTTTACTCATTGGTATCTCTACAATCATTTCTGGAAAAATGAGCCTGCCCGGTGACTTCGGCAGTTGGCGAGCAGACGCGGCCAATATGCTTTCTTCTGTCCACTTCAAAAAGTAATCATGCTGGCGATCTTCCCATTCCAGGCGAGCGAACTCTCCGTGGATTTTAACTATCTCTCGTTCATGGGCTTCTACGGCTTCTTCAAATGTGTCGAAACGCTTGGCGTATGCACACTTTCCTTCGCTAGATATCTGAACATGCCATTTTTGTTTCGCTTCATCCCAGCAAACACCTTTGTGCCCAGATGTATTCAACGAAGGTAATCCTCTGTTTTGGCCGTTTTGTGCGCTCGTGCAGAATCTTAGATTCTCTTTTCTAACGTCATACGGGTTTCCGTTTATATGATCTACAAACTGTCCTTTTTCAGCATTCATGACGAATCTGTGCAAATACACTTTTTTGTATCTTCCGTCCCCTCTAGGAAAGTTTGCATAAGGATAAGTTCCGTCGTGCTTGGTATCGTCAAGCCACCTATATTCAGACAACCTTTCGTAATCTTCTTCGTCGATCAGGACTAACTTTCCATTGTAAAGAGAAAATGGGATACTCATCGCGGTATTTCCTGTTAGTAAATGTTACATCAAGTATATGTCAGTTATTGCAACTCTGTCAAGTGCATCGGTACAATACGTTCATTGAATCTTGAGGACGTATCTATGGAGCCATTCAATCCCAACGGCGATCAAAAAGGAAGCGGTCTAGGCAAAGCTATATTTCCATCAGCAGACGGTTTGCCTTACGATATAAATGGATATGTGGAGATGTTCAAATCCCAAGCAAACGCTCTCATGAAAGGTGAAGGGATAAATGTTCCCCCAAGCAGCACCCCGTACCTCAATCTGAGTTACATGCCAGACCTTTCTAACTCAGGAGTGGCCCAAATTCCTGGTATTCCGCCGGAATCCTTGGCAAAGATCGCTTCTGAGAATATTTCCCCTCAGTTAATCATAGGGATGCGCGTGGCTGATGTTTTGTCTTACGCAAACCTGTCACGTCATGCTTGGAAACGTGGGTGGCGTATCATCCACAGGGAAGCAGACAAAAATCCTACCAAAGAAATCAAAAAAGACATTGTGCTAGCTGAAAACTTCATCATGAACTGCAATACAGAACTCACAGGATCAGAACGAGACAAGCGCGGGTACACTTCATTCCGTCAGTTCCTGGCTATGCTGGTTAGGGCCTCTCTCATTATGGACGGTATGGCAATATGGACGGACCGTGGCGATGACGGAAAAGTTCAGGCGTTTAAGGCTCTCCCCCCTGGAAATATCCGCATGACATTACCGGGCGGATATATGAACAATCCTGATATTTATGCAGTGATGATTGATCAGACCGGAACCGTAATGACTACTTTTACCCGCGAAGAGCTGGTGTGGTATGTTCGCAACCCTCGTGCCGATCCTGACATTTATGGATACGGACTACCAGAATTGCAAATAGCGGTGCGGCTAATTCAGGCTTTTCAAAACGCATTTGACCTCGGAGCTGACACCTTTTCGCGTAATCATGTTCCAAACGGAATGATGCTACTTAAAGGCGTAGGATGGGTACAGCGTCAATTAGACATTTTAACTCGTGTATGGAACAACATGAAATCGGGCCAAACGAAGGGCTGGGTTTTTCCTGCTCTGGTTGTTCCTAAAGACGGAGATATAAACGTATTAGACCTTAGTGACATTCGCGGAAAAGAAGTTTACTATCAAGACCTTATGAACATGAGTGTTGGAGCATTTTGTACAGTGTACAGATTTCCGCCGCACCGTTTAGGATATAAAATATCAGGAAAAGGCCCGGATAGCGAGCTTCCAAACCAGACGGCAATGGAGCGCGTAGATGAGGAAGATATAGGTAAAGAGGAACTTTTAGACCACATTGAATTAGTCATAAATGAGTACTTATTGTCATCTAAGTTCCCTCATTTGCGTTTTGAATTCAGTGGCAAAAATGCGAAGGCCGACGCCCGCGAGTATGAGGAAAGACAATTAGCCATGACCATGCGCGAGAGGCGCGCCAACGTCGGCCTAGGCTCTTTAGAAGACGCCGCCAAAGAGTCCAAGGACGAAGCCATCATTGCTGTTGGCAAAGCTATGGACATGGCCCCGATTGATCCTGGTGTCGCTGGCATATTCCAGGCGCTTATTTCATCCCAAGGGCTGACCGGAAAGGGAATAGGCCCCGAAGGACGTATTGACCCAAAGATCGACCCCGCCGCGTCGGAAGAGCATGGCGGGATTAGTGGAGTTCGTAGGGATTCCGCTGCTGAAACGAAACCTAAGTCTTAACCCAAAAACCACGGAGACCACACCCATGAATCAAGCCCCAATCATCCTTGCCCATCCCGCCGACAACGAAGGACGTGGAACCTATCGCATTTTGCATCCGTCCTATGCTTACCAGAATCTAGGTTTAGCCAAAGTCCATATTTATACTCAATTCCTGAACGAAGAGAGCTACAAGAGCTTAGCTCCTGACATCGTGGTGCTTTCGGAATCGACGGACTACAAGCAGATCGAGTCCATTAACGATTATCGCAAGTTCAACCGCAAGAATTTTCTGGTGTATGACATCAACGATCTTCTGTTTGACGTGCCGGAAAGCAATATCCATCATTCCAGCATCCCCAAGGACATTGGCGAGCGTATCAAGAAAGCCATCAAGCCCATGGACGCGATCTCCGTCACTACGGAACCACTGAAAGACGCGCTCAAGCGTAAGTACCACTTCAAGGACATTCGCGTAGTCCAAAACATGATTCCTCGGCCTGTATTTGATATGGTACGCCAAGCCCCACAACAGCGCCCAGATAAACCGCGCATTGGATGGGCTGGCGGTATTTCTCATGGTGGCGATACCAGCATCATTCAGCACATTGCCGATCTCTTGGGCGACACAGTGACGTGGGTATTCTTCGGCATGATGCCGGAGGGCATGGGCGGTAGGCCCAACGTGGAGTTCATCCAGCCGGTGCCCATGACGCATTATTACCAGGCTCTTGCGAGCATGGACCTTGATGTTGCGATTGCCCCTCTGGAAGATAACGCTTTCAACATGTGCAAGAGCAATTTGAAACTCATCGAATACGGCCTTCTGGACGTGCCTGTCATCGCTTCCGATCTCTACCCGTACCAGTGCAACTCCGGCGCAATACTGCTGCCCAACGAAGCCTATCTGTGGGCTGAGGCAATCCGTGACGTTATCGACGCTGACGCTGGTGGACTGCGTAACTGGGTAAAGGAAAACTACGTCTTGGATGATCATGCCGTGTCTCGTCTACAGGGATGGTTGCCAAGCGGAGAAAAGCCTTTTGTGCCGGAAGTAGCGCCCGCAAACACGTTCCGCGTGATCTCTAGCGACATCCGTTCGATGCCCAAAGGTGCCGATATTGTCCTTCTGCGCGGAGATGCCGCCCCACTGAGCGAAAGTCAACTGGAGCGGTTGTGCGTGGGCGACGCTACTATGGCGCTGCACAATAACGGACTGTTCCCTGCTCCCGGCAACTTCACGCCGATTGACCCTGCCACGGCGGCGATTATCGACGAGTACGCCATTGAGAACGAATCCGTTGTCATGCCCACCTTGAACGGCCCCGCCGTCTACATGAGTGCCAAGGCGCTTGCCAAAGTGGGTACTCCGCGACTGGACTACGATACGGAAGAAGCGGCGATCATGGACTGGAGTTTGCGTGCGAAAGACCGCAAGTTTGACTTGGTGTGTGCGTCAAACGTCTTTGTGGCGAGCAACAAGCCGTTTCAGATTACCGACACTGACAAGAAGCGATTAGCGTTGCGCTTCCCGAACCTGGATATGACTGCTCCGAAGGCGCTTTCCGACAGCATGGAAAACCTGGAGCTACGGTTCTACGGGGAACGATACAAGACGCCGTTGCCGACCCGTGGAGATTATGCGGAATGGGCCAACGTGTTCGACACACCCTTGGTGGAACCGTCCTCGGTATCCCATGAGGACTTTTGCATGGGTGTCGTCATGCCGATATACAACACGGAGCCGGACGTGCTCAACGCCGCTGTGCAATCGGTGTTGGATCAGGACTACGGCAACTGGAAGATGGTAATTGTGGATGACGGTTCGGACAAGCCCGTTGAGTTCCACGACCCCCGCATTGAAATAATTACCCTTGCGGAAAATAGCGGTATATCCACCGCAAGTAATGCGGCGATTCATGCGCTCCTGAATAAAGGCGTACACTGGATCACGTTCCTGGATCACGACGACACGCTGTCTCCTATCGCATTCTCAGAAACGGCCAAAGTCGCTCTTGCTCGGCCTGAGATCAACTTCATCTTTGCCGATGAAGATAAGCTCGATGAAAACGGCAATCGCTGCGAGCCGTATTTTAAGCCAGCATTTGACTATGAACGCCTCTTGACGCAGAACTACTTGAGCCATTACACCGCGTACAAGGTTTTCTCTGCGGAAGATTTCCCACGACTGGACAGTTCATTTGACGGTTCTCAGGACTACGACTTCGTGCTGCGGTATTTAGAGTCGTTTGGCGTGTCTCGCAAAGCTATACACCACATTCCGCGTGTACTGTACCACTGGCGCAAGTCGGCGTCGTCTATGGCTGCCAATCCATTGTCCAAGCCAGAGGCCATTAAACAAGGCGTAAGAGCCGTTATCGGGCATATCAAGCGTACTGGACAGTCTGCGATGGTGGCGTCGCACCCGTTGGCTCCCATGCACCACCGTGTACAGTTCGGTGTACCGGAAGAACAACCCAAGGTACTTATTGTTATCCCGACGAAAGACCGCGTGGATTTGCTCAAGCCATGTATCGACAGTGTTCTTGGCAAGACTGTCTACAAGAACTACGAAGTCGTCGTCGTGGACAACGGATCCCGTGACCCGGAAACGCGCAAGTATTTGAGCAATCCCAAGGGCTTTACGGTACTGCGCGATGATTCCCCGTACAACTTCGCGGCGTTGAACAACAAGGCCGTGCGCGGCAGTGACGCAGAGTTTATCGTTACCTTGAACAACGACACACAGGTTATTGAGGGCGGTTGGCTCAATCAAATGGTCGGCATGGCGCTCCGTCCCGGTGTGGGCAGTGTGGGTGCGAAACTCCTGTATCCCGATGGGCGAATTCAACATGCTGGCGTCATTCGCAAGTATGGAATGAACCTGCACATTGGCGTAGGGCAACCGGCGCAATACACGGGACTGTTCGGTATCAACGTCCTCAACCACGAATGTTGCTCGGTAACGGCTGCGTGTATGCTGGTTCGCAAGTCAATCTGGGACGAACTCGGCGGCCTTGACGAAGAATACCCGGTTTACTTCAACGACGTGGACTTTGGCTATAGGCTCATGAAGGCGGGTTATTATAACGTCGTGTGCATGGACGCCGTGCTACTGCACAAGGAGTCACAGACGCTTGGCAAAGAACGTACCGTAGAGAAGCAAAAGGCACTCAACGCCGCTGGCATGATGCTCAATGCGAAACAACCTGAGGCCGATCCGTACCTGAATCCGCAGATCACATTGGAGGGCGCCCCTGTTTGGCCCGCTCCATGGGTAAAGGCGGAAGCCATTGAGAATGTACTGGTTATCAATGGGAAGCCAGGGGACGTGGTGGACGCTTTCCGCAAGGGTGCTTCGGTGTTCTCGGCTACTACGGTCGGAGCCATCATGAAGATTGAAAAGCCCGTCATGCAGCATATCAAGTCGTGGGACATGAGGGGGACAGATGTTGAGGTCGCAAAACGCGCTCTCAAACGGCTGGGTATCACGCAAGTCATCGTGCGAAACATTGGCGACGGTATTCTAGAGATGCTGCCGTTCGTGGAACGGTTGGGGATTCCTGTGTCCTATGAACCGGAGACGCTAGAAGCGGCCTGCCCTCGTTCATTCGTAGACTGCGATAAAGACCTCATGGAAGCCGCGCAATGCCAGAAATGTATCGACGCTCTTGGAAGCCCGTTTGGATTCGTGGACATTGACGGCTGG
>JAKAXF010000026.1 GCA_021816645.1 Microcaldota archaeon
GAATTGACTTAGGAACATCGAACAGTGCTGCCGCAGTACTTGAAGGAGGTAGGCCCACCATAATACCGAGCGCCGAGGGTGCTTCCCTTTACGGGAAGGCGTTTCCCAGCTACGTGGCGTTCACAAAAGATGACCAGAGGCTGGTCGGCGAAGCTGCCAGAAGGCAAGCTGTTGCAAATCCCGAGGGTACGGTGACGGCCTTCAAAAGGAAGATGGGAAGCGACTATGTGTACAAGATACACGGTAAGAGCTACAAACCGCAGGAACTTTCGGCAATACTTTTGCAGAAAATAAAGAAAGATGCAGAGGCATTTCTCGGAGAGGAAGTTAAGAAGGCTGTAATAACGGTACCCGCATACTTCGACGACAACCAGAGGCAAGCGACCAAAGATGCTGGAGAGATCGCGGGACTTGAAGTTGTCAGGCTCGTAAACGAGCCTACGGCTGCGTGCCTAGCTTATGGACTTGACAAATCGGACAGGGATATGAAGATACTTGTATACGACTTCGGAGGCGGAACCCTCGACGTTACAATAATGGAATTTGGTAAGGGGGTATTCGAAGTGAAGGCGACAAGCGGGGATACGCAGCTCGGAGGCACTGACATGGACAACGTAATAGTTAAGTTCCTTTCCGACGAGATCAACTCAAAGTACGGCGTAGACGTTACGAAGGACGCACAGGCTATGCAGAGGATCAGGGAAGCGGGAGAGAAGGCAAAGATAGAGCTTTCTACAGTACTGCAATCTGAGATAAACCTTCCGTTCCTCGGACAGGACAAGAGCGGCAAGCCGATACAGTTCAGCTACACGTTCACAAGGGCAAAACTTGAGAGCCTCGTCCTGCCGATAGTGGAGAGGACAGCGAAACCTGTCAGACAGGCACTGAACGACGCGAAGCTTGAACCCAACGATCTCGATAAGATAGTGATGATAGGCGGACCGACAAGGATGCCCATAGTGCAGAGATACGTTGAGCAGTTGCTGGGGAAGAAGATAGAAAGGGGAGTAGATCCGATGGAGGCGGTAGCTCTCGGCGCCGCTGTTCAGGCCGGAGTGCTTACTGGAGAAGTCAAGGATATAGTGCTACTTGACGTGACACCTTTGACCCTCAGCGTAGAAACGCTCGGTGGCATAGCGACCCCGCTGATCGAGAGGAATACCACGATACCGATCAAGAAGTCGCAGATATTCACGACCGCTGAAGATTCGCAGACGAGCGTTGACATACCTATAGTCCAGGGAGAAAGGGCGATGGCGAAAGACAACGTGGAGCTCGGAAGGGTTACTCTGACAGATATACCACCGGCAAGAAGAGGCGTACCGCAGATAGAGGTCACTTTTGACATCGACGCAAACGGCATACTCCACGTGACAGCGAAAGACAAGGGAACAGGAAAGTCGCAGAGCCTGGATATAGTAGCACCCCACAAGATGAGCAGGGAGGACATAGACAGGAAAATAGAGGATGCGAAGAAGTACGAGGAAGAGGACAAGAAGATTAGGGAGCAGATAGAGACAAAAAACAACGCCGAGTCACTTATATACACCACGGACAGAACCCTGGAAGAGTATAAGGACAAGGTATCAAAAGAGGTACTGGAAAAGATAGACAGCGCTAAGAAGGAACTGCAGGAAGCCGTAAAGAAGGACGACTACGACGATATAAAGATGAAGTACGAAAACCTGAAGAAAGCTCTGGAGGAAATAGGGAGCAGCGTCTACAAGGGAGCACAGGGTGGGATGCCAGGCGGCGTGCCACCTGATGGAGGAAGCGAACCAGAAGGCTCCGACTCCGGCAGCGGCGGAGCGAGAAACGCTACGGACGCGGACTTCAAGGTAGAGAAGTAAACCAAGAGGCAGAAACATGACTGAGGACTATTACGATATACTGCACGTCAAGAAAAACGCGACTCAGGACGAGATAAAAAACGCCTACAGGGAGCTCGCAATGAAGTATCATCCTGACAGGAACAAGGATCCGGGCTCCGAGGAGATATTCAAGAAGGTGAACGAAGCGTATGCGGTCCTCAGCAATCCACAGAAGAGGCAACAGTATGATATGTACGGCCCAGAAGGATTTGGCCAGAGGTTCAGCGAAGAAGATATATTCAGGGGCTTTGACGTAAACCAGATATTCAGAAACTTCGGCATAGACTTCGGAGACAGCGAGGATATATTCAGCAGCTTCTTTGGAATGCCTGGAAGAAGCGGAGGGAGGCGCGCGAGGCAGATGGGCAGCGACATACTGGCGCACATGAGTATAAGCCTGGAGGAGGCTGCAAAGGGAGTTGAAAAAGAGATAAGCGTAAGGCACGTAGCCGCATGCGAAAGATGCGGAGGCACGGGAATGGAACCCGGAAGCAGGCTGCTCAAGTGCGATAAGTGCGGTGGGAGCGGGCAGCTTAGGGTCACAAGGCGTACGCCGTTCGGAATAATGCAGACGATAACCACGTGCGATAAATGCGGAGGCAGCGGAAAAATATTTGAGACTCCGTGCAAAGAGTGCAGGGGCAGGGGCGCGGTCCAGAAGGAGAACAAGATATCTGTGAGAATACCGAAGGGTATAGAAGACAACACCAGGCTCAGGCTTGAGGGGATGGGTGACTTTGGAAGAGACGGGCCAGGGGACCTGTACATTGACGTGCGCGTACAGAAAGACAATAGGTTCGAAAGGCAGGGCAGCGATGTATACTACACACTTGAGTTGCCTTTCTACACCGCGTTGTTAGGTGGCAGCGTGGAGGTTCCGACTCTGTACGGCAGCGAGAAGATAAAGATAGAAAGCGGAACTCAGAACGGGAGTACTTTAACGCTAAAGGGCAAGGGCATGCCAAATCCGAGAAGGCAGGGATACGGAGATGAGATAGTAAGGATAGCGATAACGGTGCCGAAGAAGCTAAGCAGGGAGCAGAAGGAGCTGATAGAAAAGTTCAGGGACGGAGATACAGGAAAGAAAGGATTTTTCGGCGTATTCTAAAACACGACAACACCAATAACAACCTGTCAACAGAAGACCTAGTGCTACTTCAACCTTATTGAATCAAGGTTCATCGGCGCCGATGCCTTGGCGTGCATCTCCTTTCCGAGTGCTCTCGCGAGATCCTCGCACTTCGATTCCTCTCCGTGCATAGTGAATATCGTTTTGGGCCTTGGTCTCATATTCTCCACGAACTGCATCAGCTGCCGCCTGTCGCTGTGACCGGAGAACCCGTCAACGGTGTTTATCGACATGTTGACCTGTATCGGCATCAGCCTGCCGTCCTCGTCTGGGAGCGGCACTTCCTTGAGTCCGTTCTGTATCCTTCTCCCCAGAGAACTTTGGCTGTTGTAACCGACAAACGTGAGCGAGTTCTTCGGATCCTCTGCGAGCATCCTGAAATAGTCAAGGCTCGTGCCGCCATTCATCATTCCCCCGCTGGCTATTATTATCGCGGGGCCTTTGTCGGATATGGACTCGCGCTCGCCTTTTATTATCTCGAATATCTCACTCTCAAAAGGAGACCTGTTGCTCAGTATCCTGTTCCTGAGGCTTTCCTTAAGGTACTCGGGATACGCCGTGTGTATCGCGCTCGCCTCCAGTACCATGCCGTCCAGGAATACAGGAACGTCCATCTTGTACTTGCTATCGCTCATCATGTAGCTCTCAAGAACGAGCTGTATCTCCTGCGCCCTTCCTACTGAGAATACAGGAATCAGTGCCTTGCCTCCTCCATCAATCGTCCTCTTTATAACGTCCATGAGCGCGGTTTCGGAATCGTACCTGTTCGGAGTTATGTCGTGCTGGCCGCCGTAAGTGCTCTCTATGAAAAGCGCGTCGACCCTCGGATATTTCGTGCTGGCGCTGTCGAAAAGCCTGGTGTATCCATACTTCATGTCTCCGGTGTGCACTATATTATATAGTCCGTTGCCTATGTGCATGTGCACGGTTGCGCTGCCGAGTATGTGACCGGCGTTGTGGTATGTAAGCTTTATTTCATCGGTTATGTTCGTTACCTCTCCGTAGTCCCTGGTTATCATGTGCGTGAGCATCTTCCTTACGTCCTTCTCATCGTATAGAGGCGTGCCCCCGCTTCTCTGTACCAGCTTCACGTAATCCGTAAGGAGCAGCGCAGCCAGGTCCCTTGTCGGTGGAGTGCAGTACACTGGGCCGTTGTAGCCGTACTTGAACAGGTATGGAACAAATCCTATGTGATCCATGTGCGCGTGCGTAATAACTATAGCGTTTATTTCCTCTATTGACCTTATGGCGCTGTCTATGTAGGGGAACGCCTTGTTGACCTGGCTGCCGTTCCCGTTTCCGTTGCCGTTGTTGCTGCTCGAGTTGGCCTCGACGCCCTTTATTCCGGGTTCGGGGCTTATTCCGCAGTCTATTATTACCTTGGAGTTAGGGGTTTCAAGAAGCAGGCTGCTTCTTCCGACCTCCCTGTAGCCCCCCATCGCCGTAGCTTTAAGCCACTCCGTATTTATGATAGGTCTGTTTATGTCCTTACCTACCTGCGCGAGGAACTTCTTCCTGAACTCCATCTCGTTGAACATCAATTGCCTTACTCCGGTCAGCGTGTCGCTGCTCATCGTAGGCGTTCTCAGTACGTGAGGAGACCAGCCTGTCTCGCTCATTATACCTTTTAGCAGCTGGCCGCCCTTGCCTATCACCAGGCCGGGTTTGAGCGCTTCTATGTATACGTCGCCGAACTCGGGAACGAATTTTATCGGTTCCTTGACAGTAGCCTCTTTCGGCACTATCTCCTTTATTATCTCCAGTGCCTTTTCGGGGGGCATTAGCGATGAAGGATCGCTCCTTATTATCAGTTTCTTCTTTACGGATGCGGCTATGTTCTTGACAAGCGCCTCGTTGGCGAAGATCTCCCTTACGTTCTTCAGAACTATGACTATGTCTGGGCCTTCGAACTCAGCCTTTACGAATCCAGCTTCGCTGGGAAGCATCTCCTTGATCTTCTCGAAGATTTCAGCCTGTCTTGGACTGCTTTCTTCTTCCTTATCTTTCACCGAACCACTCAAACAGGATATAGTTGTTTTGTGTGCCGTTCTGCGGCACGAATTGTGTTGTAGGTTGCACTTCTACAGAAATTATGAAATAAAAATGGGCCAAAAAACAAAATTTAACGGCTCAGTTCTTTGCCGGGGTAAAGAACTTTTCCAGGTCTTTGCCCGTGTACTCCTTGTAGCCTTCCTTTGTGATGGTCGCTACGATTATGTTGTTGCCCGTGTACGTATCGCGCCTCATCGCTATGGATATTGCCTTCGCTACGTCCTTTATGACGTCCTTGGTCATCGCACCCTTCTTGAACGTGTCCTCAAGGTAACCCAGCGCCGTGATAGATCCGCTGCCGGAAGCCGTAAACTGCGGCTCTTCTGTAACTCCGCCGAACGCATCAAGCGCGTGCAGCTGTGGCCCCTGGTCACCTATTCCGCCCACTATGAGCTGTACCATGAAAGGCATCATCTTGTTTTCCTGAAGTATTATTGAAAGGAGTGATGCTGCAGACTTCGGAGAGAGCGGCCTTCCCTCGTTCATCTTGTACATCTCGTTCTGCGCCTTGAGTATCCTTATCAGCTCCTCGGCGTCTCCCACACCGCCTGCTATGGTCATTGCCAGATTGTCATCTATCTTGTATACCTTCTTCCCTACCGTGCTCGCTATGAATGAGTCCATAGTGACTCTGGAATCGCAACCCATCACTACCCCGTCTGCACAGACCACACCTATCGTGGTTGTACCCTTCATTATTTTTTCGTACATTTGCTGATCCATTTTCACACCTTAGCATAAAATTGCAGCACGAGTCTCGGAAAAAGCCTTAGAATGGCTATCGCCCACCACCCAGATGTCGCAAAAGGAATTACTAAATATAGTCGCAGGGGCCGAAGACAAACGAATCAAACGCTAAAATAAAGCCCCACAATTGGTTGTATATTGATTGGGTAAAACTTAAAAGCTTTATCATGCGACCAATACGCTACAGCTCCAAAAGGCTGCCGTTGCCTATGAACTGCTTGCCTCCTTCGGCGAGCTCAGCGTACGCGAATGTCCTGTACACCTTTGTGACCTTCACCTTGTATATGTTGCCTATCCTTGTCTTTGCGTTTCTTATAAATATCACGAAGTTGCCGACCTTGCCTATTCCGGCGCCCCTTGCGTCCTTTGCCTTGACGGCCACGTGGTACACTTCACCTTCCTCAACACCGAACCTGTGATTCATCAGCTGGTCGTCAACAGCTTCCACCTTCTCCTCGCTTACCTGCCCTACAATACCGTTTTCCATTCTCGTTTCCACTTCCATATACTCACCCTTCAGACCTACCCAAGGCCCTTCTTGCTTTATCTTTGTCGGAGTCATGACCACGTGGTCTACTACCCAATCGCCCAAACCTCACTACCCAATTGTTAGAATCAATTTTTAAATGGGGCTTACTACAATTTATACTTTTTCTACAAGTTTTACAATTACGCCAACTGTCTAACCAAACAGAAAACGTTCAGCACTGCAAAAAAGCAGCGACGTAACGGGTTAAAAAAACAAAAAAAAGAACAACAATAAAAGAAAAAAAGGAATAGGAATCAGAGGTTCACATCTATGTTCAGCTGCTCCTTGAGCTCCCTGTACCTGTTCCTTATTGTGACTTCGGTAACTCCAGCTACCTCCGCCACTTCCTTCTGCGTCCTGCGTTCTCCCGCAAGCGCCCCTGCTATGTAAACCGCCGCAGCGCTCACCCCGGTAGGGCTCCTGCCAGATACGAGACCTTTCCTCATGGCGTCCTTAAGAAGCTGTACGGATTTCTCCTGCGCCTCTCCGCTCAGCTTGAGCGCGTTGACGTATCTCGGAACGTAGCTTATGGGATCTGTAAGAGGTATCTTCAGGCCCAGTTCGTGCGATATCGCCCTGTAAGCCCTGCCTATCTCCTTCTTCGGCAGCCCAGATATCGTTGCGATCTCGTCCAGAGTCCTCGGCATGCCCGCTTTCCTGCACGCTGCGTATATTACAGCCTGGACAACGGTCTCTATCGGCCTGCCTCTTATCAGGTTGCTCTTTACGCACTTCCTGTAAAGTAGTGCTGCGTTTTCTCTTATGTTGTCAGGAAGATTCAGGTAGCTTGCTACTCTTATCAGCTCCGGGAACGCTATCAGGTAGTTCCTTTCGTTTGAGTTGGCTATGCTAGAGCGCTTGTGCCATTTCTTCATCCTGTAAAGCTGCGCCTGCCTCTTTGAAGGTATCCTGACTCCCCTTATGTCCTTGTTGTAGAGGTCTATTTCTGTAACAAGGCCCTTGTTGGCCCTGGCGTACTTCATGGGCGCTCCAGTTCTTGCCCTGCTGGCCTTCTGCTCAGCGTCGAAGGCCCTCCATTCGGGGCCAAGGTCCGCTATGTTCTCCTCTATTATAAGTCCGCAGTTGTTGCAAACGCGCTCTCCCCTCTCATGGTCAACTATTATGTCTGTGCTGCCGCAGCTCGGACACCTTAGCGGTTGTGACTGTGTTGCTTCGCGATGCTGTACCACCTGCGCGGTGCCGTTACCTGAGGAATACTGCATAGTCTCACTTGACTGACCCTTCACGCTGGATACGGGACGAGTCGGTTCGTCAACGTTTATGTTTATCTTCCTGCCAGACACCTCTATTTTCTGATGCGGTACCGGCTGCACGGGCTTTTTGGCCTTCGGCTTCGGGGCCGCCTTCTGCTTTTTATGCGATTTTTGCATCTTTTTTGCCATACAATTCACTTTTAATCTTTAGATTGAGCGTTACCGTTCAGCGGAAACTCTCAGAAAGCTTTTTAAATATTTTGCAAAAGAAGTAAGATAGTAGTAGATAAAAAGATATTTAAACCTTTCGGTAGGGTCACAGAGGGGAATCGGATGTGTATAGTGTAGATCGGA
>JAKAXF010000027.1 GCA_021816645.1 Microcaldota archaeon
ATCTGAAAGTAATTCGTCATGTTGATGTTCAAACTTTTTCTTGCAAGATCTACGCTTATATATACCTCGACTCTTTATTACCGACAAACTCCCAGAGGTATTGAAATAAAATTTTTATATGTGGATAAACGCCCCATTGATGAATGTTTAAAAATATGTTTTGAGCAGTTGATAATTGTGGGTGGGATGTACTCGAACACGAGGTCTCTGACGGTAGGGGAGATAATGTCGTTCCCCGTCATCACAGCCAGCGAAAACGACAACATAAGGAGCATAGCCAATAAGATGAGGAAGCACGATGTGAGTGGAGTCGTGATAACTGATGACTCGCACATGCCTATCGGCATAATAACAGCTGGCGACATAGCGAAGAGGGTAGCGGTGAGCAGGAAGGCTTTCCTGTTCTCGAAGGCAAAACACGTGATGACGAAGCCCGTGCACACCATAACTAGGGAGAGGACTCTTGAGGAAGCCGCGAGGCACATGGCGGAAAACAAGATAAAGAGCCTGTGCGTGGTTGACGAAGGCAAAAGACTGATAGGGATAATAACCGAGGGAGACATAACCAAGAACGCGAGTTACCTCATAGAGGTGCTCAACGAGATGGTGAGGTCAGGGTATACGAAGAGCCCCGAAACGTCGGAAGGACTACTGGAACCCGAAAAATAGGGCGGAAGGCACAGCACAGCATTCTACACTAGCCTGCTCCTTATACACTTGCACACAGCAAAACGTGAACAGAACATATAGGATTTAAGATGGGAACGCTTTGTCTTTGTACTTATGCTTATATCGTGGGTTTAGAGCGTATGCTCTGACTGGGATTTGAACCCAGGTTTCGAGCGTGAGAGGCTCGCGTCCTTGACCGGGCTAGACGATCAGAGCGTGCTACTATTAACACGTGAGTATATTTAGACTTTTAGTTGCTAAAATTAATAAGATTAAGGTGATCGAGTGCCGGTAAAAGAGGAGGAGGCTGCTCTCGTCAATGACATACTGATGCCAAACGAAACCGTAAAGTTCACGGCTACCCAGCGCAGGGTAGGGCCGGGGGGATCCATAACTACACCCACAACGGTTGTATGCACTAACGACAGGATAATAATAGTAAACAGAGCCAACCTCGGTATAAGGAAGGATTATGAAAGCGTATACTACAGGCAGATAACCAGCGTGAGGTATGAGAGTGGCATAATAAACGCGTCCGTATTCGTGAGGGTGCAGGGATACGATAGGGACAAGGGACTTCTAAAGAATGGAAGGGAGGAGGGCGAGATAGACGGTCTCAGAAAGGAGGAGGCCAAGGAGATGGCCGACTATATAAATAGCGTTCTGGGCAGAATCGAGGGTGCGGAAGGCGACACCCAAACCAGCCAGCCTAGTGGACCCGAAGGGGCCTACATATACTGCCAAAGCTGTGGCGCCCGAAACGATGCTTCGGCCAAGTTCTGCAGCGCCTGCGGCGCGAAACTGAGAAATTGAGCGCTCATAATTTGACTTTCTAATTCTAAGCCAACGTTACCATACTATATACATAAGTATTTAGATATTTACTTCAGTAAAACTATATTACTTAAAGTATCTGTGTACGAGCACGTGTGCTTTGGATGAAAGAAAGGGGGAAGGTGGATAGTAGCAGCGCCAATAAGCCAAATGTGCAGAGCTCATTTCGCGCTAACGCAACGCTGAAGTCCAGCTTTGGGATACTCGAATCTGTACTCGGCGATCTGCCTGCGCTGGTGGAAATATCTAGGGGGACTAGGCTTACGTACGCCGTTCTGCAGCACGAAGGCGATAAGAACATCTCTACCCTTATCATATTCGAGAAGGATTCCATAGTATACACATTCAACCCAGCGCCTAAGGGTGTGAGACGCTCTGCAGAACTTGCAAAATTCATCTCGCTCCTTGCTTTTGTAAATGGTATATACGACATAGACTTCTCTTCTATCTACAGGTATGTAGTTGACGTGCTGATCCATGTAGATGGCGCAACCATAGGAATAGTACAGACCGATCCCCTAATCGAAAGAATAAACGCCCTGTCAGGAATAAACCGGAATCTATCGCACGATCTGATCAGACTGCGTGCTGAGGTTGCTCCCCTAAGGGAGAGCATTGCACGATACAAAAAGGTTCTTGACGAGGTACTCGAATGGTTGCGCAAGAACGGTTTTTCGGAGAACAGGGCGTTCATGGAAGCCGTCGGAGATGAGATTGTACACCTGAATAATGAACTCGCGGTGCGCTGATAATGGTCTATCAACGATTGATTGTGGTTGCACTTGCCATCCTGCTTCTTGTAGAATCTGGATTAATTTTCGGCGGGGTTGGAAGGTTTCTCTATGGCTTCGGAACGCTGCTCTACATGCCGCTGGGCATCACGATACTTGTATTCTTCAAGTCGCTTTCTGAAGGATCGGCCAAGCACGTAGTGCTGGAATACGATGGCCAGCTACGCGGAATCACCCACATAGCAACAAGGCGTGTGCGCGATCTGAGCAATTCTGCCGGTAAGGAACTCGACAGGCTCCTCGCGACGAGCGGATTAGCCATAAATGTACGAGAACTAAAAGGGGTGGTAGACAAGGAACTGGACGGAGAACCCAATCTTGGTTTGGATGAGGAACTTTCGCGATTGATAGAACAGCAGAATAGTGACATGCTGGTAGACCACGGAGAAGGGGTTATCTGCAGCCTGAAGGACACCAAGAGTTACATAAGGAGGTACGGCTACGATGCGGCAATAAGGGATGCGAATGTGCGCGGCATTGACGATCTAACAGCCTACACCCATGATGTTATGCTGTACCATGGAAGCTTCAGGCTCAAAAATATTTCAGAACGTTCGGCATCAAAATCAGGTTACAGAATTTTTATTCCGGATAGGAACTCGGCATCAAAGCTGCGTTATACATTGACAGATTACTGTAGGAGAAGCGCGGCAGCGCTCTTTATGATGATGAATGGAAATTTGAAGCTGATTGCATGCTCCATATAGTAAAAGTTGCGGCGCTCGTTGGCCTTGCTGCCAGCACACTGATGTTCAGTACGTGCGTTCTGAAAGTAATAATTGATGGAATGAGGAGAGAGGCGAATCGGCACACGAGCGGCTTGCGGATGGCACTCGGAGCTTCCCTGCTTCTTGCCGTGTCTGCATTAATGCTGGTGTCTTGAATGTTCGATAATTTATTCGCTGCGATCGGCAAAACAAACCACTACGAAAACGTGTTCGCTATCGTATCAGGAGCCGGAGCTCTTATATTCGTTTTCTATATTGTAGAAGGTATAACGCACCTTGGACCAGGGTACGTTATCGCAATATACATTGCTGCCATATCGATTCTGTCGGTTCTTATACTGAAAAACGGCGTAGAGATGCACAGGGGCGGCAGGGTACTAATGCTCATTTCACTTGTACTTGCGTTGTTATCGCTTTCACTCATAATATAGGCTTTACCATGGTCTTGAAATTCTTTGAGGTTACACGTCTGCCTGACCAGGAATTTGACAGGGAAGCGCTGATGGAACTGTTCGGTAAGAACACTTTTATGATAGGTTACGACTTCGCACTCAGAACCACGGTTCTAGCTATTAATGAAAGCTCCGACAGTGCTGCTAGACTCGGACTGGTAGTCCCTGGAATGGAGCTTTACGAGGCCGAAGGCTATGGAGATACCGTTGAGCAGATTCGCCTTCTCTCTGTATTCAGAAAATCGGAGACCATGCATCCTGCCACATTCAGCGATGTCTTCTCGCTGCGATTGAAAAGGGGTTTTTTGGGCTTCATGCTCAGGCCGCTCGGCGTGGATGAGATAGGGAAGAGTAAGGGGCTGGTCGAAGGATTGCTGGAGAAGAAGGTAGTAAGGGAGACGCTCTCAGTACTCAACGGCTCGGTTATGAGCAGGATGAGCAGCTCGCAGCAGCGCGAGACGTTCAGCGGTTCAGAAGAGAGGATGCTGCTCTCAGAGATACTGGAATCGCTGAACCTGGCCGTGCTCAGCGGAATGCACGCATACTATATATACGCGGTAATAATCGGACCCGAAGCGCTGGAGGAGTACACGAGGGATAAGCTTTTCGTCATGGACAGCATAGCACTTTCTAAGAGGCTTAGCGATTTGCCCCTTGATAAGATGCCAAGGTCTTTGCCGGTGGGAATAGAGAACGCCAAGAATTTCGTAAACTTCTATGGAGTAAGGGGATTGGCGTATTCATTGAAGACCGCACCGGCTGAGGGAGGCGGTGCAATAAAAATAGGTACGTTCCTTGAAGACGGAGTCCACGATACAGGAGAGGAGGTACGTGTTGATCCGTCGCTACTGAACCTCGGCTTCATACTAACCGGCCTTCCCGGCTCCGGCAAGACCATGGAGGCTATGAGTGTTGTAGATTCCGTGCTGTCCGAGAGAAACGGAACGAGAGTAGTAGTACTCGCACCGACAGATGAATGGGACAGCTTCGCGTTGGATCATGGGATGCATCTCATAAAGATTTACCAAGACAAAATTCCGATCAACTTCTTCAGGTGCGCCGAAAGTGTAGACGCATCCGTATTCTACGAGGATCTTGCGATGCTTATATCCTCTTCTTCCGATGCAGGTCCGTACAGGAACCCGATGGAGAAGTGCCTGCTGAACGCATTCAAGAACGTCTATTCTGAAAAAGTGCGCGAACCAGACCCCGTCCTCGTTTACAAAGAGATAGAGGATGCGATAATAAGGCTGCACGCGAAGAGGACGAACGTTGGAGTTAAGTACACGAAGCACGGAGAGAATATAAGATCTGCCCTTGAAAACCTCAGAAGCATAATAAGGAGACCCGAGTATTCATCTCGGAAGGGAATAAGGATAGAGGACGTTGCGGAAAAGGGTGTAGTGTTCAACATATCGGGCGTAAGCAACAAGATAAAACCGAGCATATACGCCCTGCTGCTCAATCAGGCTTACATGCTCGCGAACGCTTACGATACTAACGGCGACGACGATCTCAGGCTTCTCGTTTGCCTCGAAGAGTCTCAGACGATACTCGGACAGAGGGGAAGCGCGGCCGTGGAAGACCTTATATACAGGATACAGGATTTCAGGAAGAAGGGAGTGGGACTCGTACTGCTGACCCACAACGCGGATGATATCGATGACAGGATAAGAAGGCTGTGCCAGCTCAAACTCTACCTCAAGCAGGCTCCGGACGCGGCCGACGCGGCCGCGGGAGACATGATATTCACTTACGCGGATAACGAAGCCGTTGCCAGAAAGCTTAAGCATCTTGACTCCAGAACCGGCGCGTTCGGCTACCTGGTAAAAAAAGGGAGAGAGAAGGTGGCGTGCGACAGCATATTCCTGCGAACCGCTGATTATAGACTGAATCCCGAAAGGGAATATTATACGGAGGGCACGCCCCCCATCGAGGGGTATATGAAGACAAATAGCATTGAACGCCCTGCTTTAATAGATATAAAGCTGCATATAGAGATCCGGGCAGAGCCTGGTAGCAGGGAGATAAATTTGAAGGGACTTTCGATTGGCGTTTACTATCTGTTGGAACAGGTGGCGCATTTTGACGTGGCGTCCCTACACGAAGGTAATGCAAACGTGAGGCTCGTAGGTGGCAGGATTTACGATGCACACCTAGAGAACGCTAACGGTAGGATTATAAGCCATTCGAGCTTCACCGCGAGTGGAAGCACAGAAATAAAATTCTTTGTGTAATTATACAGATACCTTAAAACCGGCGCTATATACTTACCGGCATCTACGCGGCATACTACACCATGTGAAAGATGCATGGATTTTGATGCTGCATCAATGCTTCGCATTTTCCCGCTACGAATTTATAGTTATTCGTATCTAAATTACGTGTAAATATTATCCAGGTAACGCGATGATGAAGTTCAAGACAACCGCTGAGATAAAGGTTTCTGACAAGCTCATAGACCAGGTAATCGGTCAGCAGAGTGCGGTCGAGATAATAAAGAAGGCAGCGAAACAGAGGAGGAACGTGCTTCTTATTGGGGAGCCGGGAACTGGCAAGACTATGCTAGCGCAGGCGATGGCCGAGCTCCTGCCCAACACCGACCTCGAAGACGTACTGGCTTACAAGAACGTGAACGACGAGAACACGCCGATTATCAAAACCGTTAAGACGTATCCTGACGGGATAGACAAGGCGCCGAACGGCGACGGACAGGGCAGGATAATATTGCAGAAAGAGAGGATGAAGAATAGGATGACGCTCTCTAAGGGTAGTTCCATAGTGTCTCCGATAGTAATGGTACTGGTTATACTGCTGTTCGGGCTTTCGCTGAGCGGCTTGATAAAGGGGTACGAGATAATAGTGCTTGCGGCGCTGATCCTAGGTATATTTATATTCGGAGCAATGGCTGTCTTCATGAGCGGACTCACGCGCAGGGTCGGTATTCCTGGAATGACTGATATAAACGAACCAAAGCTTATAGTGGATAACACAGGTCTAACTCACGCACCTTTCGTTGACGCTACAGGGAACAAGGCCGGAGCTCTTTTCGGTGACGTAAGACACGACCCACTCCAGTCTGGCGGGCTCGGGACTCCCGCGCACCTCAGGGTAGAAAGCGGTGCCATACAAAAGGCAAACAAGGGTGTGCTGTATATAGACGAAGTTTCAAGCCTGGACCCGCGTTCTCAGCAGGAGCTTCTCACGGCAATGCAGGAAAAGAAATACGCTATAACAGGGCAGAGCGAGATGAGCTCTGGCGCCCTGGTCAAGACGGAACCAGCCCCTTGCGACTTCCTGCTGGTAGCGGCAGGAAACTTGCAGGACATGCAGCACATGCATCCAGCGCTCAGGTCTAGGATAAGGGGCTACGGATACGAAGTGTACATGGAATCTTCGATAGCAGATACAGAAAAGAACCGCGAGGAGATAATAAGGTTCATAGCACAGGAGGTAAAGAAGGACGGCAGGATACCGCACTTCGACGTGGGAGCCGCGAACATGATAATAGAAGAGGCGAAAAGAAGGTCTGGCAGGAAGAACAGATTGACTCTGATACTGAGGGACCTTGGCGGCCTAGTAAGGGCGGCCGGTGACATAGCGATAGAGAGGAAGAAGGACGTCGTTACAAAGGACGAGGTCTTGAGCGCACTGAACCTTGCCAAGCCCATAGAATCACAGATCGTTACGCAGGAACTCGACTACAGAAAGGACTACCAAGTTTTCACCACGCACGGTTACAAGATAGGTAAGGTCAACGGGCTTGCTGTGCTTGGATCGTCTCCAACGCTCTCTTCAGGGATAGTCATGCCGATAGTCGCCGAAGTAACTCCGGCGAGCTCGAGGGCGGAGGGCAAGTTTATACCTACGGGCAAGCTATGCAAGATAGCGAGCGAGGCGGTGAAGAACGTAAGCGCTGT
>JAKAXF010000028.1 GCA_021816645.1 Microcaldota archaeon
CCGATCTCAGCAGGTCGTCAGGGTGGATGTGCGCAAGGCGCTCGCAGCCGAGCAGATAAGGCTATTTTATAAAGCTTATATGCTAAAGCCTCGCGGCCAAGACGATATAGAGCTAGCGCGTCTAGTCGGAGCCAAGATGGCGCTTGAAGCTGCTCGCCTATTTACCAAGGAAGAAATACGCGAGATAGAGTTATCCGCCGTGTGATGGACATGACGACAATAAAAACGAAGGTGGACAGGGGAGCAGCCGCAGAGTATATTCGTTATTGTGCGAGGCTGTTCAAAAAGTCCGTCGGGCGCGACAGAAAAGAAAAATGGATCTACTTAACAGGCGCGACAAGAGCGCTTGTAAGGGCGCGTATATTTACCGATAGCGAGGCTGTTCAAATCGTGTCAGGCGCTATTAGAGAGAAGTGATGACCATGACCGCAGAACAAACAGACCACAAGGAGCATATCGCCGGTGGGTATTTTAAGATGGGATGCGCACTGTGCGAGCACTTCGTCGGTAAATATACGATGAGCGGCAGAAAATTCAGGATAGAAGCCACCACTAAGTGATTGCATGGGCAAACAAAAATTTGTGTTCGTGCTGGGAGAGCCACGCATCGAGGCATCCGATGACTATTTTGAGGGTTATTGGGTACACGCAAATCCGTTTTTTACAGGGTGCGCAGTAGCGGAATATCTATGCGGAAAAAAAGTGCGCAAGGAAATAGAAGCATCCATTAGAAAAGCTCCTAATCGCGTTTTTACCGCGATTTTGCCGTTAGAGGTGTGAGCATGGCAAAGATCAATGGCACAGTGATCCAGGTGAGCAAGACCACGCGAGACAGGCTGCGCAAGCTGGGGCGCAAGGGCGACACATACGACGACGTGATACGTCAGCTGCTCGACAGGGCAGAGGGCAGGTGAGCGGAGGGGAGGAGTGAATGGAGCTAAACCAAATATACAACACAGACGCGTTGGAAGGATTGAAACAGTTGGAAGAGAACAGCATATTCGCTAAGGTTTATATTTACAAAACTAAGAGATGCAGATAAAGAAAACAAATCACATAAGAATATGGATGAGTTGCTCAATGGTTTCTTATTACAACTAAAACCATATAATGGAACAAAAAAAGCGATTTCTTATACCAGAAAAGAAAAAGTAAGACCATTAATAAAGTATATTAGAGCAGTGTTCAAAGATGGTTTTGATATTAAAGAAGACAAAGAAACACAAAAATACATAATAAAGATTCTAAAGAAATCAGGAATATTTGAGGAAGAATGGAATAAAAAGTCTCCATCTGCTAAAGATTGATTATTGATAAATGCTGTGATGATATGAGAAAGGAAACTGAAGATAAAATGATTGAAAGATTGGCGAATTTGGAGCATCAGCAGTGGGCACATTGGGAGATATATAGAGAGAAAGCAGAAAATACATTGAATGATTATGGTTATCCAAATAGAGAGAACTGGAGAAGATTAAGGGCAACAGAATATGATGAACTTACGGAAAAAGAGAAGGACTCTGATAGAAACTGGGCAAGAAAAGCAATGGAAATCATCAAGTCAGTCTTAAAAGAGGAGAACGATTGTATAAATCCTGATGAGGGTGTTGATTGTAAGATGGTATAAGGTGTTGTGAATGAAAGTAATAAGAAGAATAGTGAACGTCGAAGGAGTGCATACGAAGAAGGAGGCAAACGTTGTTATGAAGAACTTCGAGGACTTGCTCAAAGATTTCAGCGGCGACAAGAATCTGAAGGTCGAACATTTTATCGTGCAAATCTATTGCGCCGACTGCGGTTCCAGATTCAAGACATTCATGCAGTTGCAGAAGCATCTAAAAGCGACAGGGCACAGGGACATGCCCAAAGCAGTGAGATAGTGGCAAAAGGAATATTAGAAAGGTAGATTGATATGGCAATGAATGAAGAGATAATAAATACAATAGGGATTAATCATGGTATATTTGAAAATAATTCAGACTTAGAGGAACTAGAAGAAGATATTAATCAAATGCTCAACAAAGCACGAACTGATACCATAGACTTGACTCTAGCTGCATGGGATGCATTATATTCAAAGTATTGTGAGCAAGACCACGCGCGGCCGTCTGCGCAAGCTGGGGCGCAAGGGCGACACGTACGACGACGTGATACGTCAGCTGCTCGACAGGGCAGAGGGCAGGTGAGCGGATGGCAGACAATACCGCTGGACTCTCGTCAGAAGAAATAGAGAGGGCCGACGAACTTGCGCATGCAAAAGTCATGCTCATATTCCAAGTGGCGAAAATAAGGCATTTCATCATGCAGGGGCGGGATCCGGCCAGGGTCGGCTTTGAGGCTGGACTGGCATACAGATACTACGAAACGATAATGGTATCCGACTGCATGTCCGACGAAAAGGACACGAGCGACGCGATGGCCCGTGAAGCATATGAATGGTATGGGAAGTATCTCGACGAAATAATCCCGATGCGGCTATTGTTGAAGTGATGACCATGGAAAAGACGAACAGGCTTTCGCACGGAGAGACGCTCTCGCCTGAAGATGTAGCTTGGTTGCGCAGGCACAGGCAGGCGGCCGAGGGGCGGCGTGAGACACTGAAGACCGTAGGCATGGTTATTGGTGTTGTCGCCTTGGGCATTGCTCTCGCCATCATCGTCGCGTTTTTGGCTACTGCGGTCTTCAGCATTCCCGTGGCCAGCAGTGACACTTTCTTATTAATCATCACCGCCGGCTTCGTCGGCTCTCTCTTCGCTGCCGACCATGGCGGTCACGTGTTTTTTTTCAGTGTCCTTTTTGGTACGCTGATTGGCCTCGCGATCATAGCTATCTATGCCGCCCCGTTCACTGCCATGTTCACTGATATACTCCTAAGCCAATACCCGATCTCGATGCAAGTCTCCTATCCTAACATAGAAATAACGCAGTACTGCGAGCCTTTCGCGATCACGGAATCGGGCTACGTCAATGGGCAGCCGATAGGCCAATTGAACACGACGCAATGTCTTCTGCCTAAGAACATGTCCCATGATACTTTCAACATGTACAACTGCGCCATAACAGGCAAGAACATCATATGCATCAACAATATCTCTACGTACGTGAAATGGAACGGCACGATATTGAACGTATCAAACAGGTAGATCGAATGCCAAACATAAGCAAGACGCTGTCGCCGGATGACGCGGCATGGGTGCATGCGCACAGGCTGTCGCTCGAAAGGAGGGGCAGGATACTCGGAGGCATGGCCATATTTGCGGCATATCTCTTTTTGACCGTCATATTCGCTCGTGCTGTCGCCCTCGCATTTTCCATCAGCGTGGTTGAAGGCATCGGCATCATCACAATCGTTTCCGTTATATTCTTCGGCGCCACAATCAGCCTCGAACTGCAGAAAGAGAATGAACTGTATGCGCTGTCCGGGTTATGCGCAGGGTGCATGTTGTACCTGATGGTAAGCTTACTGTGATGGGTATGGCTAAGAAAATCAATAAGGATGGGTGTATGTCGGGACTCAGGAAAACAGTAGAAGAAATAGTCCCCGCAGCGATGGGCCTGCTTTTCGTCCCGCGTTCTGCGCTTTCCCCAAAACTGAGACCGCAAGCAAGAAAATACTTTAAAGGGCAACAAAAGGACAAAGGAGAATGCTGTTATTACCCGGATACGATGCGTCTCTACGACGAACATAGGAATGGCAAATATTACCGGATAATGTATTGCAAGAACCACAAGAAAACATTTAGAATACGTATCAAATCTGCTAATTTTTGTCTGAAGGACGGTGTGGGCAGCATAGAGAACTTTGAGGATGCATGGCAAAATGAAATAAAAAGATTCAAGCATAGACCTGAATCAAATCCAATCTGACGAACTCTACAATATCCTCCTAGAACAGTCGCAAAAGCACTTCAAGGAAACTGGGAAGACATTCACGAAATACGACATGAACGATTATTAAGTTTGGTGTTAGGCAGCATAAACCATAAAAGCCTGCTTGCGGAATACTTGGCTAACCTGGTAATACAATGGTAGAAAAAAACACGAATATGCAGGGCAACGGGACCGATGCAGCGACTGGCAGGAATGCATTTGCGCTTGGCACGCCGAAGGATTACGACAGGCTCGAGATGCGGATGGCAGACCCACGGTATCTCATGTTTCTCATGGAGAAGACAAGGAACGGCACGGCCCAGGAGCATGAGGTATTCTCACTTGTGATGCACGTCGCCAGGCTGGCACCGGCGCCGCTGGGCAACCTCATCAAGGAGTGCGGCAGGGAGGACGCCGTGGAGTTCGCCACCTTCGTGTACGAGACGCGCAACAGGCGCGCAGTGAACGGCCTGACGCGCATAGTCATAGGCATAGTGAGCGAGATAGTGCTGCCCGACCACTTGAGGAAGTGAAATGTCGAAAAAGTCGAAAGTCGCACTGCTGTTTTGGGTATTGGTAATGACCGTCATCGCCGCAGCGACCGTCCAACGGCTGATCGGCAATGCCAAACCAATCGGAAATGCATCCGCCTATACATCCACCCCTTCGAATCAAACAGCGGCGAATTCCACGACATCGACGATCGTAACCACCACGGTCGTGACAACAGTCCCGCCAATCACGATGCAAAGCGGAAGCATCACCAAGGTGCTTTCGATGGTCCCGTCGCAATACGGCTGGGGCCTTTCCGGAGGCCAGCCTACATACGATGGGCAAGTGGCGAACGATTCGAAGCGCATCGCATGGTTCGCATATCTTGCAGGCATCTGCGAGACCTACAACGCCGACTGGAGGAACGCGTCGCTGTTCGACCTGAACGGCACGCCGGTATTCGGGTGCACGCGGTAGCTAGTCTGCTTTGCTCGACATCCGCGCGAATTTCTGCAATGCCAAGAGCTGCGCCTGGCTTTTCGCCCCCCTATTTATGTACGCATAGTTCTGGAGCATCCTATCGTCTTTCCAACCATAGAGCATGACAACCAAATCGCCTGGGACACCGCGTTCGATATAAAGATTGTATGCCCTGTGATGCCTGAACGCGTGCGGCGTCACCGGAGCATTCCGCGCGAGTTTCCCGGTGAACTCCTGGCGCATGTCGGTGCGGAAGTTATGCTGTATGATCTGCGTGAGATTGTTGTTCGTATCGAGCTCTTTCACCCTGCCGAACAAATCGGATAAGTCGAACGTGTCGTAGTCGTCCAGCACATTGCGCCACAGCATGTCCTCTGCATGATCGAATATTGGTATGTTCTGCTCGTGGACCACCCGTGCATGGCTGCCGTCCGCGACGAAAGCCTTCTCTATGACACGCGTTATGGTAAGGATCCTCCATGGCAGGCCCCGCGGCTTTGAGAGGTGGATTCTTGGATAGGGTTCCAGGAACGGCTCCCGCAGGCGCGATCCGGTCCCATAGAGCCAGAGTGCGAAGCGCTCTATGTCAGCCGGCCGTTTGATGTGCCTTCCGCGCCATTTCTGCGCATATTTTGCCTCGAACCTGGCCGCCATGCCGAGGAATTCCCGCGTCACGCCATCCGGCCTGATGGAACTTTTCTCTGTGATTAACATATGGTCCCTGGTCCGATATTTCTTGCCCCTGAGCTGTTCCGCCTTGATGGCGCCATATGGCGTATACTGTTTGGAGGCATCCGCGGTCGCCCTGACGTTCGGGACCCCAATCGGAAAAGAGCGCACGCTATTCACCCTGGTCTTTGATCAGCGCATAAGACACGATCGAGATTATCAATATGAAGAAAGAGAACATGAACGTCCCGAAACCCAATGCGCCCACTCCGCCGAACAGGCCGGCGGATGCGTATACGACGTTCGCGCCGAAGCCCAGCACGCCCATGGCGAAGAACTTCTCGCGTCCGCCAGACTTGTGGAACAATATGAATATCGCAGCATACGTGATGACCCATATTCCCAAGCCGAACCATGGAAGGTTGCCCGTGACGATTCCCATAGGGTTCGGTATCGCGGCGCTGCTGTTCGAGAATCCATTCATGCTATAATTGAGCCAGCAGGATTGGTTCCCTCCGGTCATCTGGCTGAAATTATACCCGTTCGCCGCGCAGATGGTGGAATTATAGACTATCGGAATGATATCACCTCAGGCCTCGACCTTCGTGAATTGCGCCACTATGAACCAGCCCAGGAGCATGCCGACAGCGCTGATGAAAAGCCCGAAGAGGGCCGTGAAGTCTACATCAGGCAATATCCCGTATTGGCTTACCGCGCTAAGCACGGTCCCGACCAGCGGTATGGCGTCCGCCGCCGCAGTCGCCACCTGCAGTATCGCGCCGAACATGAAGGCCAGGCTGGAGAGCGCGGCACCGATGAGACCAGTCGTTGCCTGCAATCCGGATGGTCCAGAGTATATGTTGAAATTCGTCACGCTGTAAACATTATACAAGTACTCTGTATGCACCGATTGCGCAAGACTGTTTATCGCCGCGTAGTTGTTCGAACCGGCATAAGTATTCACCGCGGGCAGCGTGAGAGATATCACTGCTAGCATGAGCACGACCGTGTAAGTGAGCGTTATCGGCGTTACCTTGGCCATTGTTTCCCCTAAATATATTGATATACATGATTTTAGGTCTTTGCGTCACTGGTAGAAATACCTCTTCGCCACGATGAATGCGCTCAGGGCTCCGAGCGCGATGAGGCCATAGACTACTCCTATACTAATCGGCAGTATGTTCATCGTCGGCAGGAGGAATATCACCGCCATCTCAAACGTCAACGCCATGGCCGGACTCCTGCTGCCTATCGCCAGCGCTGAAAGCACCATAAGTACCGCGACCCATGCATTCGCAGCAACTTTCGGCAGCACCGTGAAGGACGCCGGGCTGAACCACGAAAGCACGCTGAACTGCGGATCTATAACGTTCCCGACATCCGCGATTATTACCACCTGGTACTGGGCCCCGGTAGAGAGGCTGTTCGCCACCGGCTGGTACGTGAAAGCGAAGCTTGACCCATGCAATATGGATTTATTCAGTATGTTCCTCGATAGCGGGGAGGTGTGGTTATAGACGGTTATTTCCCAGGCATCGACGTAATTGAGCGGGTCGTTGCCGCTGCACACTATCGACATTGAGTTGCCGACGTAGGGCTGTTCCCCGCACGATGCGTTCGGGCTCGGCACCGGATAGTACGGCGCCTTGAACGATGTTGGCAACGTGATCGTGATCGGATTGCCCCACACTGAGAAGTTGGTCGTGTAGACGCTCGCGGAGCAGTTGAAGAAGTGGAAGGCATACGGGGCGCCGTTCTCAAGCGGCACCGAGAACGGGTTGCTCGCTATCTTGACGGTCT
>JAKAXF010000029.1 GCA_021816645.1 Microcaldota archaeon
GAATATAATAAAAGCGCTCGCCATAGGGATTTCCTATACTGCGTTCCTTGTTATGCTGGTGTACTTCTTCGGCGTCTACGTTCCTGGGGTGTCGCTCGTGATACTGCTTCTGGCGACCTCTATGCTGATTATTCTGTTCGAGAAGCCCATAACCTCTACTATGATATCATACGTAGACTACAAAAAGTTCGAATCTGGAGACATAATAGCCATGAACTTGATGAGCGCCAAAGAAATAGAGTCCGCACGCAGGAAAATCAGGAAATTTGACAGGCTTGTAAACGATTCGTTGATAAACGAGATGAAAGCAAAGAGAGTAACAATGAAGTTCCCGGTATACAAAAAAGCCATGCCTCTCGCACTGCCTATATTTGTAGGTGTGTGCATCTCACTGCTTTTCGGGGACCTGTTGCTGTTCATCGTTCCATTCACGATATCTCTTCTAGCCTTCGCATAATTTGAAACGTGATACTATGACGTTAAAATCGGTGAAAAAGAACGAGAATGATGATAGGGGGTTTGTCTTTTTCGGCTACGATAGGTTCGGCGCATCAAAAAACATGGCGATCGACGAAGTTCTAAAGGAGACGGCAGAAAGCGAACATACAAACTTTATACGCTTCTTCGATTTCCTGAATCCGACAATAATACTATCAATATCTGACAGTCCAAAGTGCATCAAGGAAAAAGCGTATTCAGAAAGCGTAGAAATATCAAGGAGAAGAAGCGGTGGCAAGCCGATATACATAGACAACAATGTGATAGCCTATACCATAACCGGAGTCAATCTGGAAGGCAATGAAGAACTAAAGTATGCGGATCGCGTGCATAATTATTTCGGGAAGAGGATTATAAAAAGCATAGAGGAGATAACGCACGTTGACGCAAGCCGGATTGCAATCGGAGAGCATTTCGCAATAAAAGTTGATGGTAAGCCCATAGCAGGCCACGCGCAAAACATCAAACCAGAACGCGCATTCTTCTACCATGGGGTATTGGCCGTGGCGGACTGGGACTCGGCCAGCATAGAGAAGTTTCTCAGAATACCAGAAAAAGATTTGAACGAACTCCACGGACTGCCAAGCCTGCTCGGGATAACCCAAGCAAAAATGAGCCTGCAGGAAGCGAAGGGGAGAATCGTCGAGCGTATGCTAGCAAACATAACAGACGGAAATTATTACAAGATGGGCAAAGAGGAAAAGGACAAGATTATTACAGAAGCAGATAAGCTAGTTAAAGAGAAGTACGATACCAAGGACTGGATACTCAGAAGTGACACGGCAAACTTAAATGAAGAATCCAGATTCTGCCTTCTGTATCATGACTGATGGTATGAAAGATACAAATAATAAGTTTTCATTTCAATCTACCTTGCACGCGACCGTAGTCTAGCCTGGTAGGACACGGCCTTGCCAAGGCCGCAACCCGGGTTCAAATCCCGGCAGTCGCACCATTCTTATTAAGGCGTATCATATGCATCGCATGAAATTAATCTCTTTGAACGTCTGGGGAGGGAGAGTCTACACAGAACTCGTAAAGTTTCTCGAAAGAGAGAAGAGCAACACAGACATTTTCTGTTTTCAGGAGGTCTTGGACTATGGTCGTGGGGAGCCTGGTCCAGACGCTAAAGAAGCAAAAGCCCGTCATCAACCGAAAGAGTTTCAGGAAAAAAGCGATCTTTACAAAAAACTAACCGAGATATTGTCTGATTTCAATCCTTTCCTTTCGGAACCCTACAGTTCCGGGATGGAGAGACTGGCGGTATTCGTAAGAAAAGGCATATCTGTGAGTGAGGAAACCCTCCAGGTACACAAACCATTCCAAGTAGATGTCAACGGCAAACCCTACTATGTCGCTTGCCTGTTGCAACACGTACACGTAGAGATCGGAGACAAAAGCTACGATGTAGCTAACGTTCATGGGCTTTGGCAGGGGGGTAGCAAGAGCGATACTCCAGAAAGACTTGATCAATCTAGAGAGATTGTAAGGTTGCTATCGGGTTTCAGTAGTCCAAAGATATTGTGCGGAGATTTCAATCTATCTCCTAATACTCAGAGCATAAGGATCATAGAAGGGGTGATGGGTAACCTCATAAGAGAGAAAGGCATTACAAACACGCGCAGCCCCTTATATACCAAGCCACTGCGATACGCCGATTATGTGTTTACCTCTACGAATATAAACGTGATCAAGTTCGAAGTTATGCAGAATGTCGTTTCGGACCATTTACCACTTCTATTGGAATTTGACTAGCATCCGTGTCTCGCATCAATCAATTATAGTTACGCATATGTTGTAATACTCGACAAACAGCCTTTCTATGGCACGCTTCTCCTCAGAAACGTTCTCCTTCGCATCTTCAGCCTTTTTCAACATCTTCTCACGCTCCTCCCCCTCCGCCTTCTTCTTTGTCGTATGCTCCTTCAGCGAATAAATCTCGGAGTTGCATACTCTCATTTCGTTCCTAACTTCATCTCTCTCCCTTTCAATGTCCTTAACTTCATTTATCATATCTACTATCCTGGAGTCGATTATCAGGTCTATGCGCGAAACTATCCCGTCGTCGTTCTTTACGTCTATGGCTTTGTTAAGTACGGAAGTCCTTAGGTCTTTGATTAGGTCAATAAACCTTGTGTATTCGCCCCCCTCCCAATCCACAGTGTACGGGTTAGAGGTGAAATGACCTATCCTGTTGTTTTCTTTTTTTCCATGATCATATTTGCGCGACGCCCTTTCTATTGGTTGCAGCAGACTCTCAAGGTTCCCCGAAAGTTCTCTTATCTTGGAGGAAAGCGCATTTTCTTTGGCCGAGAGATCTCTGCTCCTTGCCCCTAGGGTCTCCATTTCCCTAAGCATTTCTCCGCTTGAATCGTCTTGCATTGTCTGGCTGCCTCCTTCAGCAAACGCGGACATGGTTTCAGCTTCCTCTTTGAGTCCTACTAAGTTTTCTATATGCAGTTTCAGTGTGTTGTAATGGTCAAAGCTTATTGCACCCCTGCCAAGCTCGGTTGCCATGTCCTTTACCCCCCTCTCGAGTTCGGAGAACGCCTTCTTAAACGCGCCCATTCTATCGGAGTAGCCGAGGACCACCACCTTGAAGTCTGAGTTCAGCCTGAGCACATCTGATATCATGCGCTCGTGCACAGATTTCTCGTGCAGAAATCTCTCATAACCGGTCTCACGGCTTTCTGATTCAAGTTCCTTTCCAAGAGAAGCAAGAACGTTCCTGAGCGCAAGTACATATCTCCTCTTCCTGTCGCTCACCACACTTTCTCCTGTCATACCTATCGATTCTAGGTCTGGCGCGCCACCGTACGCTTCCAATCCGTCTATGGCGTTCTTGAACATGCCGACCCCTCTTTCGAGTCTCTCGTGCGGCTTTGCGCATCTTGCGACTATCTTCTCCGAGTCGCGTTCGAAAATCTCGCGGAGGTATTCATCAAGCCTTTCGGATCTGAGCTCTACTTTTGAGGGTTTTCCGAACAGCATGTGCACCACCACGGCTATTATTTGCAACACATTAATTTAGTATATACTGTAGCATGCGTTTAGCGGATTCCACCTATACGCTGCTCTGAGGATAAGTTATTAATTATATCCTTTCCAATAAAAGTAGGACAAAGTTGGATAAACTGTATTAGCGATGGCTATGGCTATCTTAACACTTATTCGTAAACAATACGGCGGTGCGTCAAAATCGCGCCAGAAAAGTGATTTAACAGTAGCCGCAGCACTAGCCTGATCCAAACTTTTCCTATTTTTAAAAGTGGATTTCATGGCTAAAACGTACATAGACATTGTAAAGTACATGGTAGAGGCGAGGTTCGAAGTAAACGGAATGGTTGACAAACCTGACATAATAGGTGCGGTTTTCGGCCAGACCGAGGGTCTGCTCGGAAGCGACCTGGACCTCAGAGAGCTCCAGAAAAATGGCAAGATAGGTAGGATAGAGATAGAGAGTGGGACATCGGGAAGCAAGACGTACGGAAAGCTCTTTCTTCCCACATCGCTCAATCGTGTCGAGACGTGCATACTCGCTTCCGCGGTAGAGGCCGTTGACAGGGTGGGCCCGTTTGAAACTAGCGTTAAGATTGAGAAGATAGTGGACACGAGGAGCGAGAAGAGAAACAGAATAATAACACGCGCCAAGGTGCTGCTGAAAAACATGCTGTCCACTGAGATACCCGACAGCAAAGAACTGAGCGAGCTCGTGGAAGCTGACGTCAAGCTGAGCGAGGTTATTTCGTACGGCCCAGAGAACCTTCCCGCCGGTCCAGACCTGGACAAAAGTAGCGAGGTGATACTGGTAGAAGGCCGCGCCGATGTGATAACTCTGCTGAAGAACGATATAACAAACTGCATAGCGGTCGGCGGAGCCTCTGGCAGCGTTCCAAAGACCATAGTGGACCTTTGCAACGCAAAGGAAGTGACGTTGTTCGTTGACGGTGACAGGGGAGGCGAGCTTATAATGAGGAGCGTTATGGAAGCGGCTGAGATAGATTTCATCGCCCGCGCGCCTGACGGAAAGGAGGTAGAGGAGCTTACCAGGAAGGAGATCATAAAATCCCTTCGTTCGAGGGCTCCTATCGAGCAGATACTCTCCAGGAACGGCAGGGGGCACCAGCAGCCTCCCAGAAGCTTCAGGGATAGGGATAACAACAGGCACGGTGGAGACGAGAGGGATGAGCGCGATTTTCAGAGATCACAGCGTCCGCAGCCTCCGAGCCCGCAGGTTGTACCACCGGTCAGCTCTCCAAAATATTCTGAAGATCAAAGCAACAGGGTTATGAGCCCCTCTGAAATCGGGAGAAACATGCTCGAGCACAGGGAGAACGCTCCAAGGGAGAGGTACGCCGAAGATCACGCCCCGCGCGATCTCGGGATAAAAGATATAAACGACGATTCGGCCGCTCCTTCTGGCCTGGAAAGCATACCTAGAATACAGGAGAGCCAACCCGCGAAGGACTTTGACTCGGCGCCGTTGATAAGCGCGCTGGACGAGCTTAAGAATAGCCTCAGGGGAAGGCTTTACGATTCACACAACAGGGTAATCGCCGAGAAACCGATAAGCGAGCTCATCCAGTCGATACAGGACACTCCTAACATAAACGCGATAGTGTTCGACGGTATAATAACACAGAGGCTCGTAGAGCTGGCGCACAAGATGGGCGCGAAGATGATATACGGAACGCGTGCGAGCCAGATATCAAGGAAGTATGACGACATGATGCTCTACACACGCGAGAGCGGCAAGCTGTGATAAGCTAGAACGTAGTTATCTCTATGTTCTGCTCCTTGTAGCCCAGTCCCGCCAGTGCCTTCTTTGCGTCTTTTGTGTGGTCTCCCTGCAGCTCTATCTGTACTGTGTCGTAGGTACCGCCACATCCGAGCGTCCTCTTGAGGCTCTTGGCTGTGCTCTCTATCTCATCCTGGGCAAGCCCCTCTATTATGGTCACTACCTTGTTGAACCTGGCCTTCTTGGTATAGACCTTTATCTTGTTCTCGGTCTCCTTGTCTAGTACATCGCAGACGCAGATGTCCTTCGGCAGTCCGCACTTTGGACAGATCTCTACCATCAGCTCATTACACCTCTTTCTCTAAAAACAGTCTTTATGCGTGCTACGGTGCGCCTCATCTCTCTTATCTTTACGACCTTGCTCTGAACTCCAGTAGAGGCAATCTTCCTCTTCTCAGTAAAGAGTTCCAGCATAAGCTCGTTAAGCTTCTCTTTCAGGGCGTCGTTCTGCAATGCCCTTATTTCGTTGATTCTTATAATAAGCACCTAAGGTAGATTAATTTGTAATGCACAAATATATAAAAACCTTGCCTCGTTCTGCGGCCGACCGATCGGTATCAGCGTACGCTCGCTACTATGCCGTCTATCACTCCGTTAACTCCAACTCCTCCCGTCGCCCTGACGACTATCCTGTGGCTCAGCACCGGCCTGGCAAGATACTTGATGTCGTCTATTGTTACCTCGTCCCGGCCCTCTATGAGCGCCTTCGCCTTGCTGCACTTCATGAACGCGATCTCGGCTCTCGGGCTGCCTCCCATCACTACGTGTATGTCGCTCCTCGTCGCGTCCACGAGCCTGGTTATGTAGGCAAGTATGTCGTCAGATATTTTTATCCCATCAACCGCGCGCTGCATCTCCATTATCGTGCTGGTGTCCACTACGCTGTTAATCTTTATACTCTCGTCCTTTTCCTTGATCCTGAGCATTGCCTGCTCCTCTTCCATCGTGGGATACGAAACGGCTATTCTCAGCAGGAACCTGTCAGTCAGCACCTTAGGCAGCGAGGTTGTTCCCTCTATGTTCAAGGGGTTCTGCGTAGCCAGCGCTATGAAAGGCTTCGGCAGCGGTATCGTCTGATCGCCTATGGTCACCTGCTTCTCTTCGAGCGCCTCGAGAAGCGCGGTAGTGGTCTTGGGCGGAGCCCTGTTCAGCTCGTCCACGAGCAATATGTTGGTGAATATGGGTCCCTTCTTCAGAACCACGTTGCTCTTCTCGTCGAGGTACGTGTAGCCTATAATATCCCTTATATCAAGATCCGGCATACCTTGTATCCTGTTGAACTCTGCGTTTACCACCTCTGCCAGGGTTTTCGCCATTGTTGTCTTGGCTACCCCCGGGACCCCTTCGAGCAGCGCGTGCCCGTTCGCCACCATAGCTATGAACATAAGCTTTATGACGTCCTCCTTGCCAGCGATCTTCTTCCCTACCTCGTTCCTTACGTTCTCGTAAACCCCTTTAGCGTCCACACAAAAACCTTATTAATTTAACTATAAGAACTAATACTGAATATGCAGTAAACATTATAAAACTCTTGCAAACAAAGCGAAAAACTGCACTACGGACGTGGAGGTGAAGACATGATAGGCAAAAAATCAGAGTTAAAGGGAGATGCGCTTATAAACGATGTAGTAGAGATACTCGAAGAGCGCAAGAAGAAGGGCGCGCTCACATACGAGCAACAGAGGACGTACGACCACGCTAAGATTCTCGAGATCCAGAAAAAGAAAGCGGAAAAGGAGAAGAAGGAGCTCGAGGAGCTGGGCATACTCAGCCCTTCAGCGATAGTAAAAATACTTGAAATATCGCCAAAGAACGTTCAGGTCCTCACACAGCTACTGGCCAAGGAACAAAGAGTATTCAGTGATGAGGAGAAGAAGAAGATAATTTCAATTGTAAGCAGTTGAGTGCTATAATGCATTGTATAAAGTACTGTGGTGCTGATGGAAGAAGCCGAGGAATCAAAGGAGAGAAGAGAGGAGTATGCGAGAGTCATCGACTTC
>JAKAXF010000030.1 GCA_021816645.1 Microcaldota archaeon
GTGGGATCGTTCCACACACTTTTCGTAAACAAGGAAGTAATAAAGGAGTACACGATTCAGAACAAGCGCATGCAGAAGTTCCTGATAAGGCACGCGTGGAGCTACGCGAGATTCTTCTACGGAAGGTGCAACGCCGTAATAGCTCCGAGCAGGGCGATAAAGAAGATGCTGGAGAAGCACGGGATAAAGAACGTATACGTAGTCCCTAACGGAATAGATCTGGATAGGTTCAATTACAAAAAAGTAAGCGGTGCGGCGCTTAGGGCGAAGCTCCTCAGGAATAAGAAGGACAGGCTCGTGCTCTACGTGGGTAGGATGAGCAAGGAGAAAAATATAGAGGTGCTGCTAAAAGCCGCACGCAGGCTCAGCAACGAGAAGGTGGAGTTTGTACTGGGTGGTAGCGGACCTGCGTTGGATCACTACAAATCTCTCGCACGCGAACTTGGGGTAGACGATAAGGTTTCGTTCGTCGGGTTCATTCCAGATAGAAAACTCCCGGAATACTACGCAGCGAGCGATCTGCTATGCCTTCCATCGACTTTCGAGACCCAGGGTATAGTCGCGCTGGAGTCCATGGCCATGAACAGGCCGGTTGTCGGTGCCAACTACCTGGCGCTCAAGGAGATAATAATCAACGGAAAGAACGGGGAGAAGTTCTCTCCACACAACGATGCGAGTTGTGCAAGAAAAATAGAAAAGGTTATAAATCATTTGGATGCATATAGAGGAATGAGGCGAACCGCAGAAGAGTATTCCGATACGCTCTCGACCGAGAAGCTGCTCAATGTTTATAAATCTATACAGAACAGTACAAGCAGCAATCACAATAGCGATCACAAAAGATACAATAATTTGTATTTGTAACCCTATTTATGCATTATATCCCAACATGGCGATTCACTGGAAGAGAAGGGGCAAAAGGAAGAGAAATCAACGATTAAAGAACAGGCGCCCAAAGCAAAGGCAGATGGCGGAGCGCGTCCGGAAAATGGAAGCAGCAACGCACAGGGTGCGAAGCCGTTCAAGACACTCAACGAGCTTATAGAGGAGTCCAACAATCCGGAATCAAAGGCGCTCAAGAAAGTGATAGACGACATCAGGGGAGAAAGAAGGAACATGATAAAGGAGTTCAAGTCGGCGGAGCGCTCGCTGAGCTACAAGGAAGAGGAATACCAAGCGCTTACGAAGCTGCTCGAGCCGCACAGGGATGAGATAGAGAAGAACAGGAAGGAGATAGGCAGGCTGAAGTATCTGAAGAGAAAGTACGAGTTCGCGATAGACACCGAAGCGTCATCGCTCGACAGGGAAAAGACGCTTATAAGGAAGATAAAGGAACTCGACGTACAGCTGAACGAGGCGCTCAGGTACGCCAGGCTCGACAGGAAGGTAGCAAACATAAAGAGCGACATAGAACAGTACAAGATAAGAGTGGCCGACACGGCAAAGAAGATACGTGATTACGACGCCAAACTCGATGAGTCGTACGCCAAGCTGCGTGACATGCTGAACATAAAGAAGGAGAAGAGGCCAAAGGGAGAGAAGAGGGAGAGACAGCCGCCAAAGCCGTTGCCCGAGATAAACATGGAAGACATCGCGGTGATAAAGCGGAAGGGCAGCGCCTAATTCCGGATACCCGCTGTTCCTGTAAAAGCCTTCCAAATATACGTCTAATAAAATAAAAATTACAGAAAACAATACCTCAAAAACAATAAAAATTATAATTATAATGAAAGTGATAAAATGGAAATTTCTTTTTTTGGTGGTGCGGGGGAAGTAGGTAGAAGCTGCATCATGGTGAAAAGCAGAGAGGCAAAGATTCTGCTCGATGCGGGCATTAAACTCGGAGAGAAAGAGGAGCATCCTCAGATAAGCGCAGAAGAGATCAGGAGTGTAGACGGAGTATTCATAACGCACGCCCACCTGGACCACTGCGGCTACCTGCCGCACATATACAGCGCCGGTTACAGGGGTGATTTCTACGCCACAAAACCGACCATAGAGCTGGTGGACGTAATAGTGAACGATTACCTTAAGATCTCCAAGCCAAGCGGAGTAACAAAGGAGGGGCTAAGCGCATTTTCAAAGCACAAGAAGCTGGTGGACTACGGGAAGGAGTTTAGATTCAAGGACCTTACGATAAAGTTTGTCAACGCGGGCCATATACTCGGAAGCGCCCTAATCAGCGTAAGCGACGGCCGCGAGACTATACTATACACGGGAGACATAAACCTTGCGAAAACAAAGCTGTTGGAAGGGGCCGACCTCCGTGGTCTCAGGGCCGGAACTCTGATCATGGAGAGCACGTACGGTGCGAAGGAGGACGTCCTACCCAAGAGGGACGACATCGTGAATAAGTTCATAAACAGCATAAAGGAGACGCTCGTGATGGGCGGCAAGGTCATAATACCTACGTTTGCTGTTGGTAGGGGACAGGAAATACTGCTTCTCGTAGATGACTACCTCAACTCGGGCAGGATTCCAAAAGCTCACATATACGTTGACGGAATGATAAACAGGGCCATGCGCATACACAGGCACAACGTCATATTCTGCAGGGATGAACTTCAGAAGAGGATACTCATGAGCGACTTTGACCCGTTCAAGAGCCCGAACTTCTTCCCTGTCGAGAAGAAGGGAGCGAGGAACGGTATAGTAAACGAAGAGGGGAGCAACATAATCGTGACCACGAGCGGCATGCTGGTGGGCGGGCCCGTGCTCTTCTACCTGTCAAAGCTGGCGAAGAGCTCTGCCAACAAGCTGATACTCGTGGGCTACCAGGCCGAAGGGACGCTCGGCAGGGAGCTTAAGGACGGCGCCAAGACGGTAACGATCAATCACTCCAAGGTAAAGATAGAGCTGAAGGTCGAGTCATATAAGATGTCTGCTCACGCAGACAGGACGCAGCTCGAGTCCCTGCCCGGCAAGATCCAGGGGTTGAAGCGAATCTTCATAGTGCACGGCGAAAGGAGCAAGTCAGAATCCCTTAAGGAAGCGCTTGAAAACCGTTTCAATGTCGTGGTGCCAAACATAGGCGACAAATTTACTATTTAAAGCTTCCTCTACGGTTAGACAGTTGGGTATAGGCTCAGTGATACAGCCAACGCAGCGAAAGTAATAAATAAGGATGGGGCGCAAGTAAATACCTTTAGAGAGGTGCCCCAAATGCCGAAGAACAAGAAGGACAGCGAGAAGATAAAGCGCGAGCTGGCGGCAATGAGGGAAATGATGGCTCTCAACAAGATTGTCATGAAGGACGACCTCGAGGGCGTTTTCGTTTCTAATCCTGCAAGGGAGTCCGAGACGGTGAGCGACGAGGTGGCGGATAAGATACTTAAGAACCTGGAGCAAAGCGACAAGAAGAACGAGGCAAGTGCGCAGAGCATAATTAACAAGTTTGCGGCCGGAGGCGGTGAACCCGCAGATCATACCAACGCACCGACTGGATCCGGGAAGAGTCGAAGGCGCACTAATCGTTCTAAGAAGTCTCGCAGAACACTGAAAGTAAAGGTTAAAAAGGCGAGGAGGTAATATTATTTCTGTTTTTGGGCCCATGGCTCAGGAGTAGAGCGTCCGCTTTGCAAGAAGCTTTTTGAAAAATATGATCAAAAATCCAAAACAGCGGAAGGTCGCGGGTGCGAGTCCCGCTGGGTCCACTGGTGTTTTTATGAGCAGCATAGACGTATTGATAGAGATGCCCAAAGGTGAAAGCAGGCGCATACACCTCGGTAGAATGGGTGACGAAGGATGGATAGACCTCGGCCCGGTTAAAAAAATTATTCCCATAAATGATGGGATAATACCAATAGCCTACGGTTTTATTATGGGTACAAAAATGAAGGAAAAAGGATCAACTATGGAAGAAGAGTTGGACGCACTTGTTTATTCGAACAAGGCTTTCCAAATAGGAGAAGTGGTCAGAGCGCGTCCTATTGCATTGCTAACTTTGGAGAATGGCGATGATAAGGTGGTGTGCGTAGACTACAATATCCCAATCATCGGTTTCAATCAGATTCCAGAAAAAGATTTGATACTGAAGTATTTCGGCTACAAGTCAAAGATAACAAGGATCGGCACTGCTGGAGATGCAGAGAAACTTATCTCTGTGTATAAAACAGATGATCCCCTCCCGGTGCCCAAAGAAGTAAAGCTAAAAAGAATCGCATAGCCTGATTTTTATGAGCGCAATAATTTTTATAAGGCACGGCCAGAGCAAGGCTAACGTAACAAATACACTTTCGTCAGATATAGACGGATATCCGCTGACCGATGAAGGAGTGAAGCAGGTAGAGACGCTGGCGAAAACGATACCCGAAGGCGTGAAGATAGATTTGTTCTACACCAGTCCTATACTGCGTACCATGCAGACTGCCAAAATACTCGAAAAAAAGCTTGGAATGAAACCAATCGTAGAAGACAGACTTAGGGAATGGAACATGGGCGGCCTGAACAATATTACCTTTCCATCACAGGCCGACTTAGACGCGGCGATAGTGAATGAAGTTGATTTTGGATACAAGAATGATATGGAAAAATGGGATAGTCTGCAGGCACGTATGAGGAGTTTCGCACAGAGTACAAATGGAATTACTGTGGCAGTGACGCATCAGGGCCCCCTGGTTGCTCTGCTTGGAACTGTAGACGCGAGGTACGCGCATTTCAGCCCCAGTATTAAAATAGGAACGGCAACAGCTACTACAATAGATTTTGGCAGTATGAAAATACTTGAGGTAGGAAGTGCCAAATTTCCAACCATTTCGCGCGGGTGATAGTACCTAGCCGTACACAGAAACGATAAAAATATTTAAAGAATATAAAATGAAAACAAAACACAAGTTGATGCAATGTTTCCAAACATAGACCCTAGGAAGCTCAAGAGTATGATGGACCAGATGGGGATAAAGACCACAGACATAGAGGCTACAAAGGTTGTCATATACGGCCCGGATAAAAATATAGTAATCACTGATCCTCAGGTCGTGAGGACTGAGATGCAGGGCCAGATCCAGTTCCAGGTTAGCGGGAGTATAGAGGAAAAGGATGCGGAAAAGGTGTCCGAAGCCGCCCACGAAGACGCAACCATCGAAATAACCGATGACGACATAGATCTGGTCAAGGAGAAAACCGGGAAAAGCGAGGAAGAAGTTAGAGCCGCCCTAGAGAAATCCAACGGGGATATAGCGCGTGCAATACTAGATCTAGGAGACAAGGAATAGAAAATTATCTCCATCTATTTGTCTACCCTGTAGGCGTGCGCGTAAGGTATACCATCCACGATCTTTATATGCTCTTTATGTATTATTCTGCTTGATACGGCGAGATCCACCGATTTCCTGCCGACTATGTTGGCGGAGAATATATCCTGTTTGTACCTGCTATCAAGCTCCCCCTCCCCTATCAGCTCGCCTTTGTAGAATTCTGCGTAGTCCTTTATGTTTATTATTACCATACCTTCCTTTATTACCTCGTTTATCAGTTCTTCGTCGCACATAGCGAGTATGTTGCCGTTAGGCGTTTCGTGTATTTTTGCGTATATCAATCGATCAACCATACTTGTGCAAGAATATCGTGGCCAGAGCGTAAAGCGCACCGTACCATACAAGCCATAACCCCCCGGCGACGTTGTCGCTGACGAACACGGACACATAACCCAGTGCAAAGAGCAGGGACGAGAAGGTTATTTCGAACATCGTGTTGTAAAGCGATGCCATAAGGCTCCTCTTGCTGCTGTCATGGGATTTCTGCCAGTGCGGCTTTGGGTCGAGCTTGAGCAAAGCCGCTATTGCTGCCTTCAGCCTGACGAAGGCTAGCGCAAAGTTGAGCAGGAATATCATGAGGCCCTTTTTAACAGAGTTGAAGTATAGCTTTGTAATGACCACGGGTATGAAGAATGATAGTATGAAGGCGATCATACCAAACAGTTCCAGGACGAGTGTTATGTTATTCAGGTCAAAGTTCATCAGCCTGTTTATAGTTATTGTAGCGGGCATGAAGGCCGAGAACACTATCAGGACCGATACGAGCGTGAAGACTATCAGGATAACAGAGAGATAGTTGAGGCCGAAACCGTGCGCTATGTAGTCCATGCTAGAAAGGGCCGTGACGTTCTTGATCCTTCTCTTGCCCCTGAATTTTTTAGTGATGTACTGCAGGAACTGCGTGTCGCCGTAGTTGTATCTCCACTGCTGCTTAACCAGTGCGGTGAAGGTGGCGAGCGGCCTACCCAGTGCGTAAACCTTTGGGATGTAAAGGCTCCTGAAGTTCTTTTCGTCAGATTCGAAACTGAAGAACGTATCCTCTATAACATACTCGGGGAAGCCACCTATTTCATCTAGGGCGCTCCTCTTGACTATCCCACACGAACCCGCGAATATCGCTGTGTTGTGGAGCGCCCTTGCGGTCTGAATGAACCTGAAGAAGAAGGCGTTGAACAGATCAACAGAATCGGAGAAGAACGTGCCCTTCGCGGACCTTTTTTCGGTCTGCACGTAGGATAGCTTCTTGTCTTGGAAGTACGGGAGCAGATCGATTAGGAAATTCTTGTTTGTTAGATATTCGTCGCCATCGAATACCGCGATGAACTTCTCTTTCGATACCTTGAGCATGTCGTTTAACGCACCTCCCTTGTATCCCCTTCTGTTATTCCTGTGGAGATATACTATCCCGTGTTCCATGCTGTAACTGCGCAGCTCGTCAATAGTCTCTTGCACGTTGGAGTCGTCAAGCAGGTAGTATCTTATCCTATCCTTTGGGTAACCGAGGGTCATTAGCTTCGATAGTGTTCTCTTTACCGTTCTTGGATTTTCGTTGTAAACGGGCACGGCTACAGCTACGGTAGGAAATTCCTCCAAAGGTTTTAGCCCTCTCTTGATGCTGTTTAGATAGTTTGGATAGAAGTATGCCTTGTAGTACCAGTACGCCGCGAATATGTTGAAGAAACCGGATACGCCGGAGAGCAGCAGAAACGCAGAGGCGAGAACGTACATGTATATGCTCTTCGATATGACGAAAAGGTAGGCTGAGAACAGCAAGCCAGCAACAGCCAGAAGCACGAATAGGACAACGGTTACTATCCTCAGCGTATGCCTATTCGCAATAGTTTCCTGCATCGAATCAGCTCTAACGGAACATATGTATTAAGCGCCGTATTCTTAAATCTTTTCCGAGCTGCGGCGCATATCCCTTGATAAGTAAAAAATAAAAACACACGCCCAGGTTACTGTTTATTGTTAGATCGGA
>JAKAXF010000031.1 GCA_021816645.1 Microcaldota archaeon
GAGAATAAAGCGTGAAACGGGTATTTGAAATGCCAGACGTCCCAGAAAAGCAGGAACCACAAAATGTGCAAGCACAGCAGCCCGCGGCGGCGCAAAGCCCTCAGGCGCAATCCCAACAGAACGTTTTCCACGGTATACCTGCAGAAATAGTCGAAGTCGAAAAGCGCGGCAAGACCGGGATGTACGGCGAGATCTACATAGTAATGTGCAGGGTCCTCGAAGGCAGGGACAAGGGAAGAATAATAAAAAGGAATATACTCGGTCCTGTCAGGATAGGTGACATAGTCAGACTGACCGATACGAGCAGGGAAGCGAGACAGATATCTGTGAAGTGAGCCCAATGGGCTTATCGGTGAATACATGAAGTGTGCTTATTGTTCGAAAGAGATAGGCAAAGGTACCGGCCTAATGTTCGTTCACAGGTCCGGCAAGATCAGCTACTACTGCAGCAACCGCTGCTACAAATTCGATTTCGTTTATCACAGGAAGCTGAAGAAGCAGACTGAAAAGTGACGATAGATTTGAACCACTAGGCTACGCGCCTGACCACGTTCTGTCCTTTTCCGGCCTTTTCCTCTTCAAATACCTCGTCCAGGTCTAGCTCCTCCATGTTCCTTATGCTCCTGTTAATGCCGTCCTCGCTGTATTCTGGAAATTCGACCCCGCTTACCACTATCATGACCCTTACTGTATCCTTTTTCATATCGTTGTCTATCCTAGCTCCCCACTTGAGCAGGGCTCCAGGATCTATCCTTCCTGAAACCTCCTGAAACACTTTCTCAGCCTCCCTTAGCGTCAGCCCTTCGCCTCCGACTATGTTCACCAGCGCCTTCTTAGCTGTAGAAAGTTCGGCATCAAGCATCGGGCTCTTTATGGCGCTCTCCAACGCGTTGAGCGCCCTCATTCCGTTTCCGTCAGGAGCCACGCTCTCTCCAGAACCTATGACCGCGTAACCGGAGTCCTTCAGGACAGCACGAAGGTCGGCAAAGTCTATGTTGACCAGGCCTGGTTTCGTTGTCATTTCAACTATACCTTTGGTCGCGCCGGCGAGTACTTCGTCCGAAACTCTGAACGCCATGTTGAGCGGAAGATCTGGTGCTATGGAAAGCAGTTTATCGTTAGGTATAACTATCGTAGTGTCGGTTACCTTCTTTAGCTTGGCGAGCCCTTCTAGAGCGTTCCTCATCCTCGTCTTGCCCTCGCTTGAGAACGGCAGCGTAACTACGCTAATAGTAAGCGCACCCGCTTCGCGCGCTTCGTGAGCTATCGTAGCTATCGAACCAGTGCCCGTACCGCCTCCAAGTCCGCACGTAACCAGAACGAGGTTGGCGTCTCCTATCATGTGCCTTATCTCATCCTTGCTTTCTATCGCCGCCTCCTCGCCGACTTTTATATCGCTTCCTGCTCCAAGGCCTCTTGTAAGCTTCTTACCGATGAGGAGCTTCCTCTCCGCCCTGGTCTTGACAAGGTGTGCAGCATCTGTGTTCATGGCGAGAAGCATTGCACCCTCTACGCCAACGCTGCTAAGCCTGGTTATTGTGTTACTCCCGCTTCCGCCTGTGCCTATTACGTATATCTTCGGCTTGGCGCTTTCAATAAATCGCAATATCTCTTCATCATCTGGGCTAAGGGCCTGGTTCTCAACCATTAGATCACTAGTCGCAAATTAAGATGATGCAGCAAAAATTAAAAGCTTAACCCAAAAAGCTCGCGACGTCCCGCCAGTCTACGAGACGAACGGCTCTTATATAAACCCTAACGTGCAATAATTTGTGTGGTCTTTTTATGCCCGGAAAAGATAGTAGTACAGGGAGAATCTCTCCTCTTGGAAAGCCGATAAAAGACGTGAAGTTGAGAAGCTCTATGAAAGTCGCAGATCTGATAAAAGAGATGGAAGGGATTGGGGGATTCTCAGCGCAGCACATGGTAGACGGAATACGCATATTGCAAGAGATGTTCGCGGATAAATCCGCTTACAAGTTCCTCTCGTTTCCTGCTGATATAATCGCTACAGGAATCAGGGGAGTAATAGCAGACTCTGTCAAGCACTTCAACGCCATAATAACTACGGGAGGAACTCTGGACCACGACATAGCCAGAGCGTACGGTGGTGTTTACAGCAAGGGGTCGTTCTATGCGGACGATTCTGAACTGCATAAGGAAGGAGTCTACAGGCTCGGCAACGTATTCATAGAGAAGGATGAATACGGTCTCAAGCTGGAGAAGAGCTTCAATGCTATAATGGAAGACATATATTCGTCAAAGGATTACAAAAAGGAGTACAGCGCGAGCGAACTGATATACGAGTTTGGGAAGAGGATGAAGGATGAGGGTTCGATAGTAAGGCAGGCCTACCTTCACAACGTAAAAATATACGATCCTGGGATACTCGATGGCGCGTTCGGAACGCAGCTCAGCATCTTCGCGCAGGATCATGACTTCAAGCTTAACCTGATAAGGGACGAGCTGGAGCTAAGCAACACCATATTCGACAACAAGGTAACAGGCGCGCTCATGGTTGGCGGAGGAATAAGCAAGCACCACGTTATCTGGTGGAACCAGTTCAAAGGGGGTCTCGACTACGCGGTGTATATCACTACTGCCACGCAGTTCGACGGCAGCCTGTCTGGTGCAAGGTTATCCGAGGCCGTATCCTGGGGCAAGATAAAGGAAAAGGCAAAGTACACAACTATAGACGGTGACGCCACAATACTGCTTCCAATAATGTTCTCTGCCCTGAACATTTTCTGAAGCGCGTGAAAAATAATATTCATCGGTGCAACTTCTCCGCCCACCATTTCATTATTTCCTTGCCTTCAAGAAAAGGGTAGTTGTGGGCTTTTGCATAGTCCTTCGCTTTCCCGTACTTCAAAGAAAGTCCGTCATCCCCCAGCATTTCAACTATAGTAGCAGAAGGTGTCAGGCCGCTCAGGATCATCAGGGACGTTGAAAGCTCGGTATGGCCCTTCCTCTCCATCACCAGCCCCTTTCTTGCTATGAGGAGGTGCACGTGGCCAGGAGATCTGAAAGACCTTCCGAACTCCTTCCTCGCCTCGGCGGGCTTTAATCTATCCGCTTTATGCAGCAGCCCGGCGAATTCTGTTATCGTAAGCGATCTGTCTCTGTCAGGTATTCCTGTGAAAGTCTTCCTGTGGTTTATCGTTATGGAGAATGCGGATTTTTCGTCGTAAGGTATGTCGTCAGGCTGCAGATATCTGAATATACCATAACCGCTCCTGTTTAACATGTTTACAATGTAATCAAGCCCAAGTTTTACCGCGGCGTCATGTGTAAGTGTCGTGCACACCAGGCCACCACCATCCTTCCTCATCATCCTTACTGTTCCTGGGTTCACGAGCTGTGAAGGAACGACTATATCTGTCTCCCTCTCCCTGCCCGAACTGTCAAAAATGAGGGTCGGGATCCCTTTTCTCACACTCCTTATGACACTGTCTAAATCCGTACGCATAATATCGTTACCCTAAACAAAACCTCCTAATAAAGTTTTTACCGTAAAAATTCGCCACCCTCCTACAAGTTAATACACAAAGTTTGCTAAACCCCGCGCAATAAAGTCCTAATCCAGCTCTATCTTGTCTCCAAGTTTGGGCGCGTACGTATTGAAACCTTCTCCTCCCAACTTTTCAGCAAGAAGCTTGGTGTTCTCTTCGCTGCCGTGCATGCATATGACGGTGTTAGGCGCACTCTCCCTAACGTACCTGTACAGGTCGCTCATTCCAGCGTGGGCGGAGAAATCGTAGAGTTCAACAGGATTCTCTATCTTCCTACTCTTGCCTTTTATGCTTATCGATCCTGACCTAAGAAGCCTGTACCCGTTGGCCTCCTCTATCTGGTATCCTGTAAGAAATATCTTCGAAGCACGGTTGATCCTAGTTATGTAGTCAAGGACCGGCCCCCCGTTAAGCATGCCCGCGGTTGTAACTACGATTGACGGTTCGGATAGCGCCAGTTCTCTCTCATTGCTATCGGCTACCATGGACGCCTTCTGAATCGCCTTCTCTAGTACTTCAGGATTCGAAATAAAGTCAGGATACTTGCGTACTATCTGTGTCGCTTTCTTCACCATTCCATCAATGTACACGTTATCCGCAAGCCCGTTCTCATACAGCATAGCAAGTATCTCCTGCCCCCTTCCAACCGCGAATACCGGGAGCAGGGCGCTGCCGCCGTTTTGCAGCGTAGCCTTTATATCATCTACGAACTTCCTGACAAGCGCCCTCCTGTCGGGGTGGTCCTTGTACGCGTACGTAGATTCGATTATAAGTACATCACTTTTTACTATTTCAGCGCCTTTGTGCAAACTCTGTGCCTGCAGTTTGAAATCTCCTGTATATACGATTCTCTTGTTGTCCTTTGCCCTGTTCCTTTCTAAGAGTATTATGGAGCTGCCTGATATGTGCCCCGCGTCGTGGAATTCTATGTTATAATCTTCAAAAGGCACCTCAGCGCCGTACTCGACGCTGGTATAGTGCTTGACAAAATTGTTCAGCTGCCTCCTGTGAAACTTCTCCTGCTTATGCTCGTTCCTCGCTATTTTCATCGAATCGTTGAGAAGCAACTCAGAGAGCTCGAGCGTAGGGGCTGTTCCAAATGAGGGCGCTAGCGCGCCGTTGTACAGATATGGAGCCATGCCGCTATGGTCCAGGTGCGCGTGGCTGAGCAGGAACGCGTCGACTCTGCCAGCCTCCATCGGGTACGCGGTCTTGTGGTCAAGCTTTACTCCATAATCAAATAGGAAGTTCTTCGAATCAGAGAGCAGGACACCTGACCTTCCCACTTCCTGGGCGCCACCTAAGAATTTCAGTATCATTCAATCGTTGTAAAAGGAACAGATAAGTTAGTACGCCATTTACTAAACTATCGAAACAAAGAAAGAATTGAAAATATTTAAATCTTAGCACTTATAGGTATGTGATTACATGTCCGACGAGATAAACTTTGTTGACATAATGGCACTCTCTAAAATCGGACCGGACACCGTAGTAGAAAAATTCGGTGGAATGATCAACTCCTCATTCTTCGATGCTTCAAACGTACTCGGCGCCCTCAAGATAAAGGGACTGATTGACTTCACAACCTCATTTCCAGGGCAGAGCGCTATAACAGTTACAGAGCTCGGCAAGCAGACTATGAACGAGGCAAATGGAAAATCCAACGAACCGTTCGACACGCTTGATTTTACCTTGCTGACACAGCTTTCGACCGGAAAGCGTTCATTGACAGACCTCAGCGGGGCCGTTAACATACGACCTAGGGACATGGCGATGCATCTTTACAAGCTCATGCAGCTGCAGTATCTCACCTCTACTTTCAGAAATGGGGTGCTCGATATCGCACTGACCGAGAAAGGATTTCTCCAGGTGAAGGCCGGAATGCCAAAACCTCAATCGTCGCAGCAGGCTTCAACCACGACCCAGGCGCAACCGGGTCAGACGCCGGGTGAACCCACATTTGTGCCCGAACAGCAACCAGTGGCAGCACAACAACCTGTGGTCAACCAGGCCGCTTCGGCGCAGAACCAACCGCAGAAGCCAGTCAACGAGGTCGAGAAACTGATATCAGAATCGAGAATCAAGAAAGCCAGAAAAAACACAATCATAATTGTGATAGTCATACTGATTATTGTATTGTTTGCGGTGCTGTTCAAGTACAGAATTTTGTGAACAGCGTTTAAGTGGAGAGTTTGATGGTGGAATGAGCCAGTTGATGGACTTCGTGCGTGCGCAGGAGCTTCTGAAAAGGTACGGAATAAACAGCGCCAGGAGCTCTTACGTGAAAAGCGCATCGGAAGCGGTGCGTTTTGCCGGAGGTAGGCCGATAGTTATGAAAGTCCTATCGCAGAAGGCACTGCACAAGTCCAAGAGTGGCCTGGTGAAGCTCAGGCTTTACACGGAAAAAGATATAAGCTCAGCCTTCTCGTACCTGAGTTCAAGGGCGCGCGCTCTAAATCTTGGAAACTACAAGATCATAGCACAGGAGATGGTGGATAGCGGTACCGAGATAATAATAGGCGGCAACGTAGACCAGCAGTTCGGGAAGATGATCCTACTCGGACTCGGGGGAGTATACGTGGAGGTCTTCAAGGACGTGGCCCTGAGAGTATGCCCTATAAACCGGTACGACGCCAGGTCTATGATAAAACAATTGAAGTCGTCCAGCATAATAGCTCCGGACGCGCGAATGGAGAGGATGATAGAATCGGTGCTGCTGAAGGTATCAAAGATGCTTGTCGAGAATGACATTTCAGAACTCGACCTTAATCCAATAATACTTAGAGGGAATGGTTATACGGCAGTAGACCTTAGGATTATGAAGTGAGTGATCATGAAGAAAGATTATGCGGACTTGCGGTACATAATGAACCCCAGGAGTGTAGCAATAATAGGCGCGTCTCCGAATCCGGACAAGGTGGGCCACGTAATACTGCAAAACTATTTCGACGTGGGCTACTCCGGGAAGCTGTTTCCGGTGAACAACAGCTACGAAGGGAAGATACTGGGCCTTCAGACCTACAAGAGTGTGCTGGACATAAAAGGGGACGTAGACCTCGCTATAATAGCGATACCCGCCGAACACGTTGCCGATGTCCTGGATGAGTGCGGTAGGGCGCACGTCAGGGGCGTCATAATAATCAGCAGCGGTTTTGCAGAAATAGGAGAGGTAAAGAGGCAGGAAGAGATAACAAGAATATCGGACAAGTATGGCGTGCCAGTGATAGGGCCAAACTGCCTTGGGGTAATGGACATGAGGTCCAGGATAGACACTATGTACCTGCCTACGTTCAAGCTGGATAAGCCAAAGATAGGAAACGTAAGCTTTGCTTCGCAGAGCGGTGCGGTAGGCAGCCTGATACTAGACATAATATCGCACGAAGGTTTTGGGCTTTCAAAATTCATATCGTACGGAAACGCGGCCGACGTAGACGAGACCGACATACTGAACTATCTCGCGCACGACAAGGATACCAAGATAATAATATTCTACCTAGAA
>JAKAXF010000032.1 GCA_021816645.1 Microcaldota archaeon
AGGCGAGAAGGTTCGGAACCAAGGTTTCCCTGGCCAGCATGGCGCCCTCGGCTCCATTCATGCTGTCTGCCGGCCAGCTTTTGGAACTAGGCAAAATGATAACAGGCAAGGAAGCCTACGCCCGGGAAAGCATAAGCATTGTAAACCGGTCAATAGCGGGTGTTTGAATGAAGGAGAAGAGACGCTACATACTGGTGAAGTACTCCGGCAGGATAGCTCCGGAAGCCGTGCAGGAATTTGAGCGCGGCCTATACCGCGAGCTGATGAAGATGCTCGGAGAGCTGCACTACTCCGACGCGAATCCCAAGCTTGCAAAGATGCTGGAAGACGGCTACTTTGTGCTAAGGTCAAGCCTATCCAGCGCTGGCGATTGCATACTGGCGTTGTCGATGATAAAGAAGCTCAACGGAGAGGATGTGTTCTTCTACACCACCAAGAGTTCTGGGACGATAAAAGCGCTACTCAAACACTACGAGTCCGAGCACGGTGCGCAACCGCAGAAGAAGCCTAAAACTATCCCAGCGCAAGATTATTAAAGTATTACAACTAAAGACTCTTACAGTAGCAATCATTCTTATCTCGTTGTCTTGCGTTTATCAAAACTCAGACACTCGTGCTAAAAGGTGAATTGATGTATCCAAACATACAAGCATATGATAGAGGAGTAATGTTCGACCCTACGGGCAGGCTGTTCCAGGTCGAGTACGCAAAGGAAGCAGTTAGGAAAGGAGCTACATCTATAGGTATGATCAGCGACGAAGCCGTTGTTTTCGTGGCCCACAGGAACATAACCATACCCCTAGCCGTCCCGAGCACGCTTCAGAAGATATTCAAGGTAGATTCACACATAGCCGTCACATACAGCGGAATAGTATCGGACGGCCTGCACATGGTAAGCGTCATGAGGAGCAAGGCGCAGAGCCACAGGATGATTTACGATGAAACCGAGTCTGTCGAGACGATAGCGAGAGAGATAGCCGAGGAGCTACAAATGGCGACCCAGTATGGTGGGATGAGGCCGTACGGCATATCAATGCTTGTCGGCGGAGTCGACAGCGACAAGAAGCTGTTCGAGATAGGTCCAGATGCGGCGTTCCTGGGGTACAAGGCCGTAGCAATAGGTTCCGGAAAGAAGGCGGCGGAGGACATACTGATAAAGGAGTACAAAGACGACATAAAGAAGGATGATGCGATAAGCCTGTCCGTGTCCATAATAAAGAAACTCGGGGAGAAGAAGCTGACTCCTGACGACCTCGAAATCTCAACTATAACCAAGGCCCAGGGATACAAGATGTTCCCCAACGCCGATGTAGCAAAATATCTCTGATGATTTCTTATGGGTAAAACCAGCATAGTCAAATTCTCCAAAGGGGGAGACAACTTCGAGATCATAGTCGACGCGAACATGGCGTACGAATTCGTAACGGGCAAGCGCAGCGACCCCCTGTCAGTCCTGGACGTTGAAGTGGTATTCAAGGACGCGAGGAAGGGGGAGAGGCAGAGCGAAGACAAGATAAAGAAGGTTTTCGGCACAGAGGATATATCCAAGATAGCGGAAACCATACTCAAGGAGGGGAACGTCCCTATAACTACGGAGCAGAGGCAGAAGCTTCTGGAGGAGAAGAGGAGGCAGGTCATAGAAATAATATCAAAGAACGCAATAGACCCGAGGACAAACGCACCTATGCCACCACTCAGGCTGGAAAACGCCATGGCGGAGGCGAAGGTCTCCATAGATCCATTCAAGAGCGCGAGCTCTCAGGTGGACGCGATAGTGAAGAAGCTCAGCATCATACTTCCGATAAAGTTCTCAGTCGCCAAGGTAGAAGTAGTGATACCACCAGAATATACAAACAGGTGCTACGGAATACTTAAACAGTTCGGCTTGAAGTCGGAGCAGTGGCTTCCCAACGGAAGCCTTTCTGCTATTGTGGAGTTTCCTGCAGGTATGCAGAGCGATTTCTATCTAAGGCTCAGCAACGCCACGCAGGGTAAGGCTACAACAAAGCTTGTGCAGTAACCAAATCGAAGCAAAGCGTGAGGGAATGAAGAGCATAATTATCCCAGGAGATGAAATAAAAGAAGGCGTAAGCTTGGTAAACGTGTACGTAGAAGACGGCAAGAGCCTAGCATCGGCGGTGGGTTTCTACGACGAGCAGGGAAAAAGGATCGTACCGCTCGAGGGAACATGGACGCCAAAGATCGACGATACTGTAGTCGGCACTATAGAGGAAGTAGGAAGGAACAACACCTATACTGTAGACCTATGTTCATTCAGAACGGGGATCCTACTTTTGGGCAAGTACAGCAGAAGCGTCCTCAAGGCCGGCGAAGTGATAGAGGCGATAGTCGACAGGATAAACGGCAAGAAAGAAGTTATACTTTCAAATCCGAAAGAACTGCGCGGAGGGATGGTCCTAAAAATAAAACCTACAAAGATACCGCGGGTTCTCGGAAAGGCCAACACCATGGCTAAGCAGATATCCGAAATCGCCAGGTGCGACATGGTCATCGGTTCAAACGGGCTGATATGGCTCAGGGGAGGCGACATAGCGCTCGCAACCGAAGTAATACTTAGGATAGAAAGAGAAGCCCACATGCCGGGATTGACTGAGAAGATAAAGGAAGTGCTTATAAGCAAGAGCAAAAACAGTGAAAGAAAAATGGAATGAGGTAATCATATGGCATCAAAAGCTAACAAACCGGAATTACTCGTAAACGGAAAAAGACTTGACGGCAGAGCGTTCGACGAGCTGAGGCCTCTCAGGATAAGCGCAGGCGTTGTAAAAAACGCAAACGGATCAGCGTATCTTGAGTGGGGGAACAACAAGGTCCTTGTCGCGGTGTACGGACCGAAGGAAGTGGTGCCCAGGCGTGACGCAGATCCCACAAAGGCGGTCATCCATTGCAGGTATCAGATGGCACCCTTTTCATCGCTCGAGGGCCACGGCAGAACCGGGCCCAACAGGAGAGCAACTGAGATATCAAAGGTGATAAAGGAAGCCTTCGAAAACGTGGTGCTGCTGGAGGAATTCCCGAACAACGAGATAGACGTGTACATCGAGATACTTCAGAGCGATGGCGGCACGAGGGCCGCGGGCCTTACGGCAGCATCCGTCGCCCTAGCAAACGCGGGCATACCAATGAAGGACCTGGTATACGCCGTATCTGCGGGCAGGATAGACGAGCACGTGGTGCTAGACCTTAACATGATAGAGGACAACTACTCCGATGCGGACATGCCCACGGCAATAGCGCACAGGAACGGCGACATACTCCTGCTGCAGATGGATGGCGGGCTCACGAAGGAGCAATTCCATACGGCCCTCGGAATGATACAGGAAGCGGGAAAGAAGATAAGCGCTATACAGAGACAGGCACTGATAGACGTGTACAGCGCCCCGAGCGAAGAGGTAAAGAGGTGATACTATGAAAGCAATGGACTACGTAAACAGCAAATACATAAGGGAACTCGCGGCGAAGGACGTACGCGAGGATGGCAGAAAGGCCTACGATTTCAGGAGCATAAAGGTGTCAAGCGGAATCATAAAAAACGCTGAAGGTTCATCGCAGGTAGACCTTGGTTTCACCAGGGTAATGGCCGGAATAAAGATGATCGTTGATACTCCTATGGAGGATACTCCGGATATGGGCAATCTCGTAGTATCAGCGGAGATGCTTCCGCTTGCAGACCCTGAATACGAACCCGGGCCTCCTACTCCAGAAGCGATAGAGCTGGCGAGGGTAATAGACAGGGGGATAAGAGCGGCGGAATACATAGATCTGCACTCCCTGCTGATAGAAGAGGGCAAGGCGTGGAGCGTGTACCTTGATCTCTACGTACTTAACAACGACGGAAATCTTTTCGACGCCGGAATGCTGGCCGCTCTCGCGGCGATAGCTGACGCAAGGATGCCCGGATACAAGGACGGCAAGGCGGTAATGAGCGAAAGAGTAAAACCTCTTCCACTTGGCAAGGTAGTAAGCTCGTGCACCTTCGTAAAGTTGGGAGGGAAGATATTCCTGGACCCGAATTCAGTAGAAGAGAAGGCGGCAGACGCTAGGCTAACGATAGAGACCGACGGAAAAGTTATCCGGGCCATGCAGAAAGGCATGAGTGGCTCGTTCACCAAGGACGAGATAGAAAATATGATAGACGTGGCGATGGAAAAGCACGCCACCCTCTCGGTTCATTCAAAATGAATGAATGTATGGTTTGTCTTGCCTAATGCAATAAGTGTTTGACGATGTTTGAACGAATACGCGCGGGTTGGAAGCTCGGTTCAGCAGTCAGGAAGCAGGTATTCAAGGATAAGGCTCTGCTCTCTTACATGGTCCTTTCCGCATTTGTAATAATCCTTGAAGCGGCGCTGATATTCGGCTCGTTCATTTTTGTGAACTTACCCGCATTTAATAGCAATTCTACCTCGCAGAACAACATTTTCTTGGCCGAGGCCATAGTTGCACTGATAATCTTCTACGTGGTATCATCGTTCACGTCTGCGTATGTGCTCATGGCGTTGTTCATAGCGTTCAAGAGCTACACCTCGGGTACAAAGATGAGCATGGGAGAGGCCTTCCGCAAAACATCTGGCTATTCACGGCTGTTACTCGAGTGGGCCATCTTCTACTCTATAATAATATTCCTGCTTAGGATCCTTGAGTCGCGTCTAAGGGGCGTTGGTGCGGCGGTAGTGGGCATAGTAGCAGGAACAGCGCTGAGCATAGGCGTTATGTTCGCGATGCCCGTGATATATGAGCAGCGTGTCGGACCAATCCAGGCAATGAAAACCAGCGCAAAGACCTTCGTAGGCCATTTCGGGTCAAGCGTAGGTGGTATAGCGTACTCCGACCTGTACGGGCTGATGTTTATTCTGGTTGGTTTCCTGATATTCATTGTTTTCATGCTGTTGGGCGGCTTTCTGTCAAGCCTCCTGTTGATAGTAGTCGGTCTGGTGATGCTTCTACTGTTCGTAATCCTCGGTGCCACGATAGCGTCTACAACTTCTAACGTCTTCAGGCTGCTGCTCTACGATTACGCTTCAGGAAAAGGACTGCCATCGTGGCTTGACGAGAATCTGGTAATGAAGGCGGTAAGATACAATAAGGGTCGCGCTCCCACTCCGCCGGCATCCAATCTCTGACGCAAAGCGTCACACTCAGGTTTAAATAATAATTGGTATTAAAGGTAAGCACAGCCTTTTCTAATGGTGATATTTTGGTAAACTCGAGCATCAGGTACGGCGCGAGCACTAGGAAGCTCGCCTCCGCAATCAAGGCGCAGAAGATAGGCAAGTACAAGTGCGACGTCTGTGGTAGGCAGGAGGTCAGGCGCATAAGCTCAAGCATATGGAAGTGCAGGCACTGCGGAACTGTATACGCGGGCGGAGCCTACTCGCTGACGACTCCTCCGGGAGTGGCGGCCAGGGCCGCGATAAAAGGTCTCGTCGTAAAAAAGTGAAGTGAGCAAATGGTAAAAATAAGCTATTCTCCAATAAAGGAGCTGGTCGTTCACGACCTGTTCAAGATGGGTTTTGATGACCTTGTAAGGGGAAACATAACGCCCAACGGAGTCATGCCTCTGTTCTGGTGCGACGGCGTCATCTACAGGTTTACCTCTTTGCCGATGAGCAGGGAGCTCTCAAAGCTCTATCTCGAGGGTACGGTCCACTGGGCAGAGGTGCACTACACGGACGACGTTAAGGATTACAAGCAGATAATGGAGGTCAAGGACGAGAACTTCCAGGGCGGAGCGCTCAAGATAAGGATAATAGACATGAGCAATTCGCAGCTCCACAAGGATTTTGCAAAGTGGCTCAAGTCAAACGGCAAGAGTAAGCAATAAATATTATATTCTGAGAAAGCAAATGGTGTGCTAACATGGGATACGTATGTGCTAAATGCGGGAAGAAGGTCAAGGGCGACGACGGAAACCTGCGCTGCCTCTACTGCGGCGGCAGGATAATAATAAAGGAAAGGCCTAATATAACAAGGGAAATATCTACGGACTGAAGTGCACGCTTATTGTGCGCTACGCCCCGATCTAACTAGGACTTTTCGCTTCCTACAATTATAGTTTCCGATATACTCTTTACGCGCTCGAAGTTTACGCTATTCTTCGAAAGCGCAGCACCCGCGTTCTTGCTGGATACAAGGTCGTCAATCTTGGTGAGAAGCAGCCTCGCCACCTTCCCATCCTCGAAGTCAAGTATCATATCTTCAACGAAACCCAACTTGTTTCCAGTGTTGGTCAGAATTCCCTTGCCGTACATTTCGGAGAGTAGTATTGCCATTATAAAACACCTACTTAATCGCGATTATCTTTTTTGATGCAAATATTCTTATTATATACTCTTTTAGCTCCTTAAGGAATTCCTCTTCGTTGGCGTTCAACGCGTTCAGTTCCTCGTCAGTGAATAGGCTCCTGTTCTCGTTTACCATACTCCTAAGATGAGCATCCGTCAGGTGGTAGCTCTTGCCTCCGCAAGACGTGCAGACGTATGTCGGTACCACCGGCACGCCCTTTATGTCTCCGGCCGGTTCGCGGACGCGCCTTAGCTGCCCAACTCCACAATGTGGGCAAAGCTTGTTCAGCATGACCTCGTTGTAGGGAACTTTGCGGACAGACCGCGAATCCTTTATGACCTCGTATATCTCATTAACCATTAAATCGTCGTCGCCTCCAACCGCTATCTGTTTCAGGACCCCTCCCTCCCTGTCGTACAGCGTCTTGAGCACGCCCTCGTTCAGTGGCTCTATCAGTAGCGTTCTGCTTTCTCCGCCAGCCATATACTCAAACTTCGCCTCACCGTTTGGTCCCCTCGAGAACATAACGTCTTCCATTTCAATCCCCATGCGTAAGCTTATAATCTTCAATATCTTCTAGCATGACTATATTTCTATTCTTTTTCTTCGCACGTGATACCGCGTGTTCTGCTATCCTTTTCG
>JAKAXF010000033.1 GCA_021816645.1 Microcaldota archaeon
CAGCGTGTCAGCCCTGCCCGCAAGAGCGCTTATCTGCGCCTCTATCTTTTTCTTCCTGTCGTACTCTTTCTTGTACACTTCGAGTTCGTTTTTGTCTTTTTCTACGGCTTTCTGCCCATCGGCTGCTTTTCCCTCCATATCCTTTATCTGAGATTCCATCTTTTCTCTCTCCTCGGACAGCTTTTTGAGCTGCTCCCTGGACGAATCCGCGTCTATACCCGAAAGCATCTTCTCTTCATCTTCTATCGCGCTCCTTATGCTGTTTATCAGGCTCGTTGCGTTCTCTTCCGCTCCAGCGAATCTGTCAAGGTTCAGCATTTCGTCTATCTGTTTCTTCCTGTCGCCCTTCCTGAGCTCCAGTATATAGTCTAGTCTGTTCTGCTCCGCGTATATCGCCCTTGAAAATGTATCATAGTTGAGGCCCAGTATCCTCTCTATTTCCTCGTTCACGCGCTCAGGCTGAGTCTGCAGGTTCTCCCCGTTCTTCTTTAGCAGCGCGCTGCTGCCTCCCTTTCTGTCCACGACTCTCTTTACCGAGTAATCGTTCCCGCCAACCGAGAATTCGAGCAGAACCTCACCACTCTCCATCTCCCTGGGCCTGTTGGTTATCACATCCTCAAGGCTCACCCTCTTGTGCTTAAGGGCGGGGAACGTCCCGAAGAATGCGAAAGAGATCGCGTCCATCACCGAGCTCTTCCCGGCGCCCATTATGCCGATTAGCACGTTAGTGCCTTTCCTGAAGTTTATCTCGGTGTGAGCGTGCGTCTTCCAGTTGTTAAGCTCTACCCTCCCAATCATCCCAGCACTCTGCAAATAGTGATAACTATTATTGTTTGGAAACGCAAGAATAAAAGTATTAGCCTGAGAGTTGAAATCAAAAGGTGCGTATCATGCCCGCGAAGGAGAGCAGGAGGATGGTAGCCGACGTAATGCTCGCCAAGCTAGCCAGGTGGCTAAGGCTTTTCGGGATCAGCGTGGAGAACCCGCGCTATACCGACGACTACAAGCTCATGAAGTATGCCAAGCGCACACATTCGACACTGCTAACTTCAGACAGGGCCCTCCACGCGTGCTCCGTGAAAAACGGAGTGCGTTCCCTGCTCGTTGAGAACGCTCCACTGGAAGCGCAGCTCGCCTACGTAATAGGTTCGTTGCGTTTGTCCCCCAAGATAGACGAGAAGATCTGTCCGGTGTGCAATTCTCCACTCAGGAAGATATCTGCGGAGTCAGCATCAAAACACATTTCGAAGAGGATAACCGAAGAGTACGACGCCTTCTACTACTGCGGAAGGTGCAAAAAGGTCTACTGGCGCGGCAGCCACCTGAGGAACATAGAGGCTACGCTAAAAAGAGTGCTGTCCTACAGAAAGAGCCACGGTTTCTGACTCTCGTTCTAGGCAGTAATCAAAGGAGGCTTTCCTGCTCCACTTCTACTTCGCTGACTCCCTTTACCTTTTTCAGCTTTTCCTCTATGCTGGAGCTACCTACCTCACTGTCTTCGAAAACGAAAAGCGCCTTTATGACCTTTATCCCGAAAGCGAGCTCCTCGCTCCTTATGTCCTGGGGCTTGAGCTCCTTCTTTATCTCATCCATCACCTCGTCAAGCTTGCCTTCCTCTGTGAATATCTTGAAAAGCGCCCCTACCTTTGCCATACAATCACGGGCCTGTGAAGCCGCACACTTCGCACTTGTAGGTGTTTGAGATCTCCCTGCAGTGCTCGCACCTTATTATCACGCCCTTGCCGCACTTCGGGCATTTGAATTCTGAGTATGAGTGTGTCAGCCTTCCGCAGGAGACGCACTTCTTTCCTGGAGTCGTCATGTTACCACTATATTACATCATTGCATTTACACTATCGCATTACAAACAAAACCGGGCTAAGAATCAACGGCCGCGCGAGCGCCTTTTTGCATCGGCATTGCGCTTCGGCTTCGCTCCGGCAATTCTGTTAATAAGCACGAGAAGTGCTATAAATGTTGCTACTACCGCTATTAGTATACCGACCAGCACGATGAAGAGCGCGATCATCGCGTTCTCCACTCCGGAAAGCGCGGTGAGTATCGCTGAGAAATCCCCTTCGTAGTTGCCCGATACGGAAGTTGACGTGGCAGGCAACAGGCTGCCTTTTATTGCTGAGGTGTCGTTGCTCAATACGCTCGCCAGCAGCGCCGTAGAGTAAGCCTGTGAAGCGTATCCGTGCGCTGTCGAAGCGTTTTGTGTTATGCGCGCTTCAGCGGCGTAGAATTCAGCCTCGTTCGCGAACTGCGTCGACCATACTCCGAAGCTTGCGTTGTATGCCAGGTGCGCCGTCATGTTGATAAGCATGCCGGTGCTGTTGCTGAAGCTCGCTGTTGCGTTGGACAAGGCGAAAGCGTAGTCAGAATCAAGTATCGCGAGCGGATAGTTTCCTGACTTGAAAGCGCTTTCCGCAGTAGCGTAGTATAGGCTGCTGCCGTATTGCGCTGCCCTGCTTATCCTGCTCTGCGCCAGGTTTCTGAGCGCTGCGCTCGCCGCTACTGGGCTTCCTCCCATCTGCGCGGAGATGTTGTACATGTACCCCGCAGCGCTGCACCATCCCATTGCTTCTGCGCCGTTGTATACTGCTTCGAGCACTCCGTCGGTATCCACGGCAGTGGCGTTGTAGGTCCCTATGTCCTGCGATATCGTGTAGTTCGCCCACGCCTGCCTCAGCTCGCCGCCTATTACATATTCGTAGTTCGCGTTCGTGAGCTGCGGAGCCTGTAGAGCTTCGCACGCGTTAGAGACGTTGTCAAGATACGCGATACCTCCTCCTTTCGTTATGCTGTGATGGCTGAAGTATGATGCGGTTATGTAGTCCAGGAAGCTCTGGTCTGCTGCGGTGTACAAGTATCCCTTCTTCGCCTCGGCTTCGCTCTGGTTGAGTATCGCGGTAAGCTGCTGCGTTATGTTAGAGAACGCTCCGTAGGGCTTCAGTGTGTCTATCATGCCTGAAGTAATGTTGAAAGTGAAATAAGTCAGGCCAGAGAACCAGCTTTCGTTGCAGCTGCTGCACGTTATGCTAGCGTTCGGTACAAGGCTAAGGTTGTAGTTTACGAACGGCTCGTAGAGCGAGCCCTCTCCGGAAACGCTCTTGCCGTAAAGCGCGAACTGTACAGCCTGGCTTATGTTTGCCACCTGGACCAGCGGAATTCCGAATTCGTCCTGGGTAAGTGCGTACAGCATGTCCTCGTTGCTGTTCGCCTGCGTAGCCGGAACAAGTATAAAAGACATCCCGCCGTATTTGGCCGCGGAGGTTTTGTCATATACTCCGCCTATCAGTCCTATGTTTCCTGAGCTGTCTATAGTGCCAGTCATTGTGAAGTTGCCGGGCAGCGGCTTGCCGGAAAGCGCTGATATGGCGAGCACAGTCATAGCGGCTCCCGCACTAGGCCCCGAAACGTTGATCGCGTCGCTGTTCAGTATCTCGTAATCGAAATTATACTTGTTGAAGCTGAGGTTCAGATATGAAGAAGCGTACTGCGCCGCGGTCTCCGCAGAAGCTATCGTCGAGGCTCCAACCTCGCTTGGTCCCGTAATGTTTACCATTCCGCTACCGCTCGTGACCGTCAGCTTGATCAGAGTAAGGACTCCGCTGTTGTTCGATACTATGACAGCGGGAGCGTGGATCTCTGCGCTGCCTACCACCGACTGCGCGCCTGCGTAGGCTACGAATAGCATGATCAATGCTACGGAAATCATCGCGCTTGCAGCATGCACTCTTGTCATAAGAATCACACTCAATACTCCTTCAACTATTTTATTAGTTCTCTTTAATTCCTTTCCCACCGCTTCCTTTACAGCAGCGCGTATACTCCTATGGCTATAAGTATTCCGAGAAGAAGCGGTGGTATGGCTGGCAGCGCCCTCTTCATTTTTGCTAGTATCAGCATGGTTATGGCAAGTCCCAATATAGATCCCAGCACTATGAAGAAGCTGAGCGTGAAGTTGAGCGTTACCCCGTACGCCGCAACGCTGACCATGAGCGGCACCCCAAGGTCTCCGGTCCCGAGCATTACAGGGACCTCTACCGGTATAAGCCTCTTCCTGTCGAGCTCCTTTATCTGCGGCACCTTCTTCTCAGCCATCTTCTTCATCTTCTCGAACCTGTTCGCGTCGGTCTTTGAGAAGCTGGATCTGGGGAGCGCCTCGATCTCGCTCGCTCCTATGAAGAACGCGAGATTCCTATCCGCAACCGCGTTGGCGAGCGTTATCATGTGCTTCGTTATGAATACTGCTACGAAGTCGTAGACGGCCAGTATTATCATGAACACCATCGCGGCGAAAAAGCTGAAGCTCACTCCGAGCACCACTCCTACTCCTATGCTCGCTATTATCGCGGCGGTGTTCCTAAGCCTGGGCATCTTGTTCTTGGCAATTACCATGGCTCCTGCTAGAACAGCTGCAACCAGATAGTCCTGGTACATACTGCTCCCGTAGAATGCCGACTGCACGCTCCCGGTGAAGTATGCCGCGACTATGAGGAACACGAAGAACGAGGTTATGAACAGCACAGCCCCCTCAAAGATCACGAACAGCTTGTTGCCCCTGTAGATCCTAGTCACGAATATCAGGATGACTGCGAATATCACTATGTAGAACAGGTAGAACACGACGTTCTCCGTAGAGGATATGACTCTAGCGCTCGACACCTGCTCGAAAGTGGCGCCGCTGAAGAGCATGCTCGCCAAAAGAAGGCCGGAGAACTGCACTATCATGAACATTACGAATATGTAGAGCATCTGCCTTCCTCTGCTTATCTCTGGTCCCAACAAATCATCAGAAAATCGTCTACTCGCTCTCCCTCTTCACTGTCTTGAGCACTCCAGGTTTCGGAGTGAATATGTCGCCGCTCTTCTCGAGTTCGCCTATGTACTTGCCAACGCTGCCCGAGTCTATTCCGGCTTTCTCCGCCTCTTCTATCACTCTCTGCATCCTTGCGCTGCCGCCCTCCTTCTCCTCCAAGTTCTTTATTATGGAAAGTATGGAGTTTATCCTGTCGACCTTCTCCCTCGGCATGCCCGTAAGCAGAGTGTCTATGTCTCTTCTTCCTCCCCTGTCAACGGCGAGTGTCTTAAACATGAACTCCGATAGCGCGATTGCCCTTTCCGCGTCGTTCTCGTTGACCACGCTATCGAGCCTGGTTTTCGCGCTCGCCTCCGCTAGTCTTACCAAACCTTCTATCTGCCTGGGCGTTATCGGGGTTGCCCCCTGCCTCGCTCCTATCTTCCTAAGCTCTATGTAGTAGCTCTGTATCTTAAGCGCCGCTTCGTCGCCGAGCCTAGGATGCACGTTTTTCCTTGCGTACGCTATGTACCTCCTGAGCATGTCCCCGTCTATCGGGGGCTTTTCGACCTGCTTGTAGTCCTCGATGTTTGCGAGCTGCGCTCCAGCAGCGCTGTGTTGCACCAGTATGTAGTCGGCTATCTTCCTGTCGAGCTCCTCGTCCATTACGTCCCTTATCGGGAATATCAGGTCGAACCTTGAAAGAAGCGTTGGCGGTATGTCGAACTGCTCCGCCGGGTATATGTTCTGGTCGAACCTCCCATACTTAGGGTTCGCCGCGGCAAGCACCGCCGCCTTTGCGTTGAACGTCGCTATTATGCCGGCCTTGGCCACGCTTATAGTCTGCGATTCGAGCGCCTCGTGCAGCGCCGCCCTGTCCGTGTCTTCGATCTTGTCGAATTCGTCTATGCATACGATTCCGCCGCTCCCCAGAACGAGCGCTCCCGCCTTCAGCACCCAGCCCCCTTCGGCAAAGTCGTCTCTCTCGGCTACCGCGGTCATTCCTCCTCCGGTCACGGACTTTCCGCTTACGTAAATGCCCTTCGGCACCAGCTTAGTCACAGACTGCAGGATTCTCGTCTTTGCGCTTCCAGGGTCCCCTATCAGGAGTATGTGTATGTCGCTCCTTATCAGGCCTCCATCGACGAGCAGTTTGTTCGGGGTGCCTCCGAACAGCTGAAGCGATATAGCCTGCTTCACCTCGTCGTGGCCGTAAATCGATGGAGCTACGGACCTGTATATCTTTTCAAATATCTGCGGATCCTTCGAGAGCTCTATTATTCCCCTCTCTTCCTCCTCACTTATGGATATCTCGGCGAATTCCTTCTGCCTTTGCGTCAGAGAGAGGGCGTCTAGGTACATCGTGTAAAGATCCTTCTCGGTCTTGCCCCTGATGTTTCTCCTTTTCCTTATCCTGAGCACCCCGGTTATCTCAACCCTGTCTCCTGGTATGACCCTGTTCACGAGGTCATCTACTAGCCACACCTCGAGCTGCCATGTCGGAGTATTTCCCCTCAGCTTCTCGAGCGGGTCCTGCACCGCTACCTTCTGCAGGTCAACAAATTTTGATCCCTCTTCGACAGGTTTGAGCGATCTTCTCTTGCACTCAGGGCAGAGCTCAGGTATCTCGTCCTTGTCCGGCCTGAACTTGTAAACGGATTCGCAGAAGCTGCACTTGTAAACTCCTATCTTCACCTTTGGTATTATCTCCGACCTTTTCACGACGAGGCTGTCGAGATTTACAAGCTTGTTTATGTACGCCGATCCTATGTCCAGCACGAGAGGATTGTTAACGTTCTGCCCGAAGAATCTCACGTACACGTCGTTGTCCTCTGTAACAGCCTCTCCTATCATACCCTTGAGCGCTTCCCTGGCCCCGTCCAGTATTGAGTCGGGCCTCTCTATGAGCTCTTCCGCCAGCTCGGCGTCGAACTTTTCAAGATCCTTTACATCCACCTTGA
>JAKAXF010000034.1 GCA_021816645.1 Microcaldota archaeon
ACGACGAAATTGGCCGCTATCCCTGCAGAGAATATCTTGGTCTGCGCCATGCTGTTTAGCTTTTCCACGGCCTTTTCATCGGGCTCCACGAACGCCCCTATCGGTATTACTCCGAACAGCAAGAAGCCTATGGATTTAAGTTTTACTTTTGCCTTTCTGGCCAGTATGCCGTGGGAGAATTCATGGACGATCAGCAGCAGTACGAGCGATATTATGCCAGCTACCAGCGGTATATCTATCCCGGGTATTATTGGAGCTACGCCTGGTATCTGGTTTTTCAGTGGAGCTATCTGCGCGTGCCCGGTAAGGAAACCGTGCAGGACGCTATACGATGCAACAGATATGAGGCCAGCGTTGTACCATATCAGAAAGAATGTAAATCCAGAAAAGCCTGTCACTATAGCGATTATATACGTAATGTACGTTATTAGGCCAGAAGACGTGCTTCCGCTGCTGGCTGACGAAGCCGCGGCCGAGGTAAGCTGCGGGAGATTTAGGAATTCAAGTCCGTAGCTAAGGAACGGGAGGACGAAGAAAAGCATCAGGACGAGCAGCACCATACCGAAAGCGAAGAGCGGTTTCTTGTCCCTTAGCATGAAATAACTCAGCGCACCGAAGCCCAGAACGAGTCCGAGCAGCGCCATATTGTCCCAGAAGCTGCCGAACCTTTTCGAGATATTGTCGACGGTTTTTATGCCCTTCTTGCTGCCGAGCATGTACATGCCGAAGCCTCCGCTGAAACCTCCGATGCGCTGTATCAGCAAGCCGAAGAAGAACATTAACAGGATTCCAAAAATCCACTTGTTGACTACACCTATATCGGAATAGTACAGCATGATGATTAGGGCGAATGCTACAACGAACGCTAACGCGATGTACAAACCATTTCTTCCGTGTGCACCCCCCTCATTACCTCCCTTCGGCATCGAAAAACCATTACAGCATAATATTCTTTCAGATGTAATTAAAAACCTTTCAGGCGGTAGCGTAAACAACCAACCGAAGCATCGAAATTATGAGTACTTTGCATTCGTGCAATTCAAACATCTGCAGTACAGGTTTATTAACTTATTCTGTGAAAAAAACTATGGGTTTTTATGGAGGAGTGCGAGTTGTGCGGGAAAAAGATATCCGATGTCTACGTTGTAGAAATTGACGGCGTGGAGCTCGGCGTCTGCGCCGATTGTGCTCGCGGGAAGAAAGTGATAAGGACAAACGCGAAAAAGCCGGATGACAAGAGCATAATAGTACGTCGTAATACGCCCAAGGAGGAAGCAGAGCTCATCGAGAACTACGGAGAGGCAATAAGAAGCGCGCGAGAGGGAATGGAGCTCTCTCTGCCGGTACTAGCCGAGATGCTGAATGAGAAAGAGTCCCATCTGCGCCACGTAGAGCAGCAGAAGACGATGCCCTCTGCACAGCTAACCAAGAAACTCGAAAAGTTCCTCAACATAAAGCTGACCGTCGAGAGTAAGGAGGAGACAGGATTCAGCACTAAGTCGAAAGTGGACAGGGCAAGCCTTGGGGAGTTCATAAAGCCCAAGGGGTGAGCGTCAACTCTGCGTGGTAAATGTGTCTGTAGATCTGAGCAAGCTAATCGTAAGGGAACGCATAGACATACCGAGCCTGGGGGGTAAGAGCATAGCGGTAGACGCATACAACACAATCTACCAGTTCCTCACAATAATAAGACAGCCTGACGGCACCCCGCTTACCGACAATAACGGTAACGTAACAAGTCATCTGTCTGGACTGTTCTTCCGTGTAACTGAGCTTATAAGCAACGGAGTAAAGCCGGTGTTTGTTTTCGACGGAATCCCGTCGCTGTTGAAGCAGCGCACCATAAATGCAAGAATGCGTAGAAGGGACGAAGCCTACTCGGAGTGGCAGAAAGCAAAAGAGCAGGGTAATTTGGAAGAAGCGATGACTAGAGCGCAACAGAGCACACGCATTACCAAGGAAATAGTAGCCAGCTCGAAGAAGCTTCTCTACCTAATGGGTGTTCCGTATGTCGAGGCGCCGAGCGAGGGTGAGGCACAGGCGAGCCACATGTGCATAGAGAAGCAGGTCGATCTAGTTGGCAGCCAGGATTACGATACGCTGCTCTTCGGGGCTCCACGTGTGGTGCGCAACCTTACGATAAGCGGCAAGCGAAAGCTTCCGAGGAAGAATATCTATGTAAACGTGGAACCAGAACTGGTTGACCTCGAAACAACGCTACGCTCTCTTGGAGTAAACAAAAGACAGCTCATTTGGATAGGTATAATGCTGGGCACTGATTTCAACGAAGGCATAAAGGGTATAGGTCCAAAAACCGCGCTGAAGATAGCAAAAGTGTCAAAATCCCTCGATGACGTGATCGCGGAGGTGAAAGCCAAGTCCAACGCCGAGTTCGATACCGACGTGCATGAGGTCGAGGACCTGTTCCTTAATCCAGAAGTAGTGGAAGTCGATAACGATGCTGTGCGGTACGTCCAGCGGCCAGACAAACCCGAGATAATAAGGTTTATGTGCGACGAGCACGGTTTCAGTAAGGAACGCATAGAAAGGTTCGTAGACAAACTGGTTTCGATAAGGGGGGAAGCGAACCAGCAGGGCATACACAAGTGGATGTAGGTGCAACATTTCTGCGTAGCGAGCGTGGGCAAATCCGAAAAGTTACACAACTATTAAAAGTGTAAAGCAAGATTAATATATTTTAAACTCTTTCCCTACATGATTACGATGGCGAAGAAGAAGGGCGATGAAAAAAAGGACACGGGCACACCTGATATAGAAAACATAAACAAGTTCATAGGCAAGTTCCTAGAGGAGGCGAACAGAAATTTTTCACAGGTTGCGACTCCGAGCGAGCCTGTAGTATTTGGTTTCAACATAAGAATCGGTGAAAACGGCGTTCCCGTTGTAGAGAATTTTGGAAACATCAAGTCTACTAGCAGTGAGGTGCAGCTTGCCGAGACTCGTGAACCTCTGATTGACGTTATAGAAAAGGGAGATGAGCTCGTAGTGATGGCGGAGATGCCTGGAGTCAGTAGAGACTCCATAGAAATTTCGCTGCAGGGCGATACTCTGGTTATAAGCGCTTCTGACGGGGGCAGGTCATACCGCAAGAGCGTAAAGCTTCCGTACAAGGTAAACCCCAAGAACTTTAAGCACGGGTACAACAACGGTGTGCTCGAAGTCACCCTACACAAGTTCTAATAAGTTTTTGTGTCCTAATCATTCAATCTAATCGTGAGATCATGCAGAAAACGATATCAAAATCAAACAGGAAGATAGGAAAGGCGTACAGGAAGCAGAAAAGGGCTAGACTGAAAAGGACGCACAGAAAAGCCCTAAGAGCACAGAAGAACAAGGGGCGACGCTGATAATCACGCTATGTCCTTGTAAGTCCTGTCGTTGAATTCGTAAACCGTCGAATCCTCACCGATCTGCATCGAATCGAGCATCTCCTGCGCGTTTTCGAAGCTCTTCACGTCGTCCTCAGGGTCTAGTACGTAGACCTTGCCCTGGAACTCGTAATAGACCAACGTCTTCCTGCTGGAGTCCCTGATGTGGATAAGCACCTTAGCCGACGGATTACCGAGCGCTATCAGCATACTGCATAGCAGTATATTCTTGTCCATCTCGTCTCCCATACCGAACGATAGCGTCTCTTCCGGGGTGAGCCAAAACTGTAGGGGCAGTACTACCCTTTCTATCTCGTCCCTCACGAAGTGGAAAGAGTCCACGCTGGCTTTGTAGAAGTTAGAGTCATACGTATACGTCCCAAACGAAGTCCTTACCTCATCCACTTTCTTTTTTACGAGTTCGTTGTTAGGGGTAATCAGTGTGGGGAGCTCCGCGACCGATAGGCTTTCTTTCTGTTCTATATAGTCTTTGTATCTTTCTATTATGAGCAGGTAGAGCTTGTTGTACCTGCCCTCCTTCTGCTCGACTTGGCTCTTCAATCCACCCTCTGATTCTGTCATTTTCATCAATAAAGTATCCCTGGAAAAGGATAAAATGATTTTCATACAAGATATAGCTGCGAAGTCCTGCCATTTTGCATAAACTGTCGCGGTAGGTAGATGAAGAACAAGGAGATAGCTGACATCTTCAACGAGATTGCGGCTATGATAAGCATAGAAGAGACCCCGAGCTCAAGGTTCGAGGTCAACGCCTACCAGAACGCAGCTCTGACGATATCTACTCTGCAGGAACCAGTAGAAGACATCTACGCCAAAGGTGGCGAGGAAGCGCTGATGAAGCTCCCTGGTATAGGCAAGGGCCTAGCAGACAAGATCGGTGAATTTATCAGGACCGGAAGGATGAAAAAGTACGATGACCTCAAGAAAAAGTACCCGATAGACTTCAAGGCGCTGATGAGCATTCAGGGCATGGGGGCAAAGAAAATAATGATACTCTACAAGGCATTGCACATAAAGAACGTGAACGATCTGAGAAAGGCCGTGGAGGCGCACAAGATAAGGGACCTGCCGCGTTTTGGGGCTAAGAGCGAGGAGGTGATAGCGCAGAACCTGCAGCTACTAGAGTCCAGCAAGGGGAGGCTTCTGCTAGGCGACGCACTTCCCGTAGCCGAATCAATAATAAAGAAGCTGATGGCGAGCGGCCTCGTGTCGAGAGCGATGGTTGCTGGGTCGACAAGGCGCATGCGGGAGACGGTTGGAGACCTTGACATACTAGCACTCTCGAAGAACGGGATGAAAGTGATGGACTACTTCTCATCACTGGACGATGTTGATAGTATAATAGTAAAGGGAGACACAAAGACTACCGTATGGTTGAAGATAGGAACCAGCTGCGACCTGCGCGTTATAGAACCGCAGAGCTTCGGAGCTGCGCTCCAGTATTTCACCGGAAGCAAGGAGCACAACATAGAGACCAGGAAGATAGCAATAAAGAAAGGCTACAAACTCAACGAGTACGGGCTGTTTGATAAGAATGGAAAGATAATTCCCGTGCAGAACGAAGAAGACATATACGAAAGGCTCGGCATGCAGTACATGCCTCCTGAGATGAGGGAGAACAGAGGAGAGATACAGCTGGCGCTAAAACACCAGGTACCGATACCCGTTGATCTGGTAGATATAAAGGGCGACCTGCACACCCACACCAAGGAGACGGACGGAATGAACAGCATAGATGAGATGGCCGAAGCCGCAATAGCACTGAAGAGGAATTACATCGCCACGACAAACCACACGAAGAGCCTGAAGATCGCGAGGGGGATGAACGAAAAGCAGTTCAGGGAGTTCTTCACTAGGGTAGACAAGCTTAACGATAAATTGGACGGGAAGCTGACTATACTGAAAGGTGCGGAGATGGACATACTCAAGGACGGTTCACTGGATCTAGACAAGAGCATACTCAAGGAGATGGATTGCGTACTTGGTGCGATACACTCCTCTTTCAATATGAGCGAGGCCGAGATGACAAACAGGATAATCAAGGCTCTGGACAGCGGATACGTGCACATACTCGCGCACCCTACGGGCAGAGTCATAAACGTACGCGACGCCTATCCCGTAAATTTGGAAAAGGTGGCAGAAGCCGCGGAGCGCAACGGAGTCGCGCTCGAGATAAACTCTTTTCCAAACAGGCTGGATCTCAACGACACAAACATAATACTCGCGTCAAAATTCAAGGTGATGTTCTCTATAGGAACGGACGCGCATAGGACATCACACCTCCAATTCATGAGGTATGGGGTCGGGACCGCGCGGAGGGGCTGGCTTACGAAGGACAGGGTTCTGAACGCGATGGACCTGGACGGACTAAGAAAGAAACTGTCAAGATAAAACGTGCATTGCGGAGCGACGCATCCGTTGGAAAACCGGACATAAATGAAAAGGCTTTAAGGGCAGTAATAAACCCGTCAACCTTTTATACGCGCATACGAATAATACCGTGCAATCTTTGAAGAAAAGTAAAATTTCTGACCGATAGTATTTAAATACTTCCGGCCTGCCTTAACAACCAGTTTTGATAGGTTTTTGGTGAAATGATGTCAGAAAATCTTGGTAATGCGCATAGCGGAAGCGACCAGGCGGTCGAGCAAGTAGTCGAGCAGGTGGATAGCAATTTCGGCAAGGACACTATAGTTTCCAACATAAACAACAAGAGGCCAGAGTACGACGCGACGAAGGAAAAGGATACGAGGATGGCCGCGATACTCGCTCCTTATCACAGGACCATGGAGGAGATAGAGAAGATGCCGATTATAGAGAAGACTATGACGGTCTGTCCTGAGTGCAAGCTTATAATACAGGGGATAATCTACAAGGACGAGGACAACGTGATGATCAGGAAGTTCTGCCCAGAACACGGCTGGGCAGTCGAGAAGTACTGGGAAGACTACGACATGTACATGAAGATGCGCGGCTACAACTATTTTGGTCGCGGCTTCGACAATCCAAACGTGGTAAACGACAACAAGGGTGTAAACTGCCCGTTCGACTGTGGTATGTGCGAGAGGCACAAGTCGCACACCGG
>JAKAXF010000035.1 GCA_021816645.1 Microcaldota archaeon
TGGATTTTGGCTAGCCATTATAAGCACCACGCCAGGGCTGGGATATTCATAAACCCAATTAAGAAGTTTATTTTGAACCCAGACGGCTCGGAAGAGCCATACGCTGCCGGGTAGGTAATTCCAGGCGTACGCGATACCAGTTTCCGCCACCCTGGCAATGAATTGTACTTGTAACTGATACTTTGAGCAGAAAGGTATTTAACTCCTTCGCAGTCCCTCGCCCGTCGCGCATACTATCGGTTAACGGGCCCGGTGGGAGTTTCACATATCCGCGTTCAACGCGAAAAAGTTTTGAACCCACGACTGATGGGTTAAAAGCCCACCACTCTGGCCATGCTGAGTTACGGGCCCGTGGTTAGACTTTTGATTTTAATCATTTATATAACTTGTTGTGCTTAGCATTAGCGGTGCTGCATTGGACGGGAAGAAAGGTCCGCGAAAGCTCGTGGTGTATACAGACGGAGCCGCGAGGGGCAACCCGGGCGAGAGCGCTTCGGGATTCGAGGTATACGAAGACGGCAGGCCGATCTTCAACACTGTAGTGTACAACGGAGTTAAGACGAACAACTATGCGGAATACAACGCAATAATAAAGGCCCTGGAGTGGTGCGCCGCCAACTCCGACAAAGCCGAAACGTCGGTGGAGCTGTTCTCCGACAGCGACGTGGTGGTAAACCAGATCAACGGAAGGTACAAGGTAAAATCCGCCGGGCTTTCAGAACTTAATGAAAGGGTGCGTGCCATTGCCGGCGATTTTTCAAGCGTTACGTTCAAGAACGTGCCAAGGGAGACGGATGGGATAAAGAGAGTAGACAAAACACTCAACCGTTTCCTTGATACAAAGGCTTCTTTTAAGCATAAGGCATAAATATTATTAAAGAGAGATGCAATAAATATTTTGATTGATTATTTCATCTGGTAATGCCGATGCCAAAGGAGGAACAGGGAGAGGAGGGCGAAAAAGAAGAGGTCAAGGCAAATGGCAAGTCTGAAGACGAGGCAAAGGAGCACTGGAAGAACGGCAACGCACGCTTTCAGGAGGGAAATTACGAAGAAGCCGTCAAAGAATATGAAGAGGCGATAAGGCTAAAGAAGGACTACGCCGATGCGTATTTCAACAAGGCCCTGACCGAGTATGCGAGCGACAACGTGTTTGATGCCAGGGAGGACCTTGAAAAAGTAATGGAGATACAGCCAAACAGCCACGACGCGCCGTACGTAATGGGTGACATTGCAGAGAAGAGAGGCGACCTGATAGGCGCGAGGTACTGGTACGAAAGATCCCTGGCCAACAATCCGAGATTTGAAGAAGCTAAAAAGAAACTCGAGGAGATAGACTCGAGGCTGCACGAAGACGGAAGGAAGGCGTCGGCTGCGAGCAGCAAGATAGAGCAGCAGATTTCTATCAGCAAGAGCTCCACCAAAAAGGAGGCGGAGGATAAGGACGTAATCGAGGAGGGTCAGATAAAAAGCGTGAGGCTTTACAGGCCAAAAAACACTTTTGATAATGTTGTGGGCGAGCAGAAGGTAAAGGAGTACCTTTACGACAACGTAGTGCTCGCCGTAAAGAAACCGGAGCTGTTCAAAAAATACGGCAAGAAGCTCGGTGTCGGACTGCTTCTGTACGGGCCGCCTGGAACGGGCAAGACGTACATAGTCGATGCAATAGGCGGTGAATCCAAAGCCAACGTAATAGTAGTCAGGATACATCAGATAGTAGACATGTACACGGGAAACACTGAGAAGAACCTCAGCAAGATGTTCGAGCTTGCTAAGGCGAACAGGCCGTGCATACTGTTCTTCGATGAGCTCGACGCGCTCGGAACTAAGAGGGGAGGCGGCGGACCACAGGGAGAGAGCAATTCGATAAGGCTCGCGGTTAACACTTTCCTTACAGAGATGAACGGGATAGAAAGCGACCCTGAAGGACTTTTCGTTATAGGTGCGACGAACCAGCCGTGGGATATAGATCCGGCGCTTAAGAGAAGCGGAAGGTTTGGCGACAGCCTGTACATACCCCCACCCAAGTACAAGGACAGGCGCGAACTTTTCAAGCTTTACACCAAGAACAAGCCGAGGGGCTGGATCAACTACGGCAGGCTGGCGAGGGCAACTACGGGATACACGCCGGCCGACATAGAGAGGATATGCGACAAGGCGGCGATGAGACCCCTTCTTCACGAATACAGATTCAATAAAGAGTCAAAGCTTACAATGAAAGATATGCTTGCAGTGCTGAAAGACAAGGATATGAGCGGAAGTACGCTGGACGAATGGTACAGCATGGTGAAGAAGGATGTGATAAGCTCGACCGAGACGCAGATAGTTGACGGTAAGAAGCAGGAGATAGTAAAGGAGGGCAAGCTCGACTCGCAGGAGAAGGTCCTCTACAAGACCATGGTGAAGGACATAAAGAAGAACACCAGCGGTTGGAGGATCACCGTAAAGAAAATGATCAGATGGTTCGCGATTCATTTCTTCTGACACGCGAACGCTTCGTTGTGGCAAGACAATAATAAGCGATACAGCCGATGTGCTGCCCCATGACATCAGGTCGGATTCGCGGCTCAAACGTTTTTTATTTGAAAGGGGCCTTAGCCGGGAATCGGACCCGGTCTTGAGGATCCACAGTCCTCCGTGCGGCCATTACACCACTAAGGCCATGTATGGCATTATGCTGTTCGCGTGAATCAATTTAATTCTATCGCTGGCGTGGATTAATCGAGATTGTTGGTTGCCTTACTTGTTCAATTCCATAGTTGCGTACACTTTTGGGTAGGAGTTGCTTTCTGCCAAAATCGTTCCGTTGATTATCCGTACTGAGAATCCATCTATCGCTGCGGCCGACTTGAATTCCGAGAACCAACCGGTAAAATTAGTGGTGTTTTGAATGTTCGGGGCCGCGCTTGACATTGCCCTGAGTGCCTCGGCGCTAATTATGTTGTTGTTCAATTCCTGGGCGTATAGCAGCTTCGAATACGATGCTGAAAAGCATAAAGCGTCGGAAACAACCAGCGCTGCGATAAACAGAGATGCGATAAGGGCAGTACCATATAGGCTCGTTCAATCACCACACGCGTACATGCACGAAAGCGAAAATTTTGTGCTCTGATTTACTACACCGCACATCAGAGATTTGTGAGTGCAGTATGCGGATCCCCCGTAACTACTCACATTTCCGTCTGCATTGATGCTGATGTAGTCCACGCCGTATACATAGGCCAGACGCTCCAGTATCGCATGACACGATTCCCCTGCGTACGCAAGGCAGCTATTGAAAGTTTGGTTGCTGCGCGCGGACTGCAGAAAATCGTAGAATAGCGCGTGGTATTCCGTGCTGAAACTATCTGCAGACGAAGCGTAAATAGAATATGATACGGTGGAGATTACCGCAACTAGAATCAATATTGCTATCAGTGATTCAGTAAGCGCAAATTGTGCACGCGTTCACTCACCGTATGTAAATGTACGACCCCGAAACCGAAAATGAAGCGTTTTTGTGCGGCACCGAATTGTTTATTTTAACGGTCAGGTTCCCAAAGTCTATAGCGCCGAAGGGTTTGCACGAGTACAACGGAGTGCTTGTATTATATTGAGATATAGCGCACGGCGAATCTGCTCTGGTGCTGTTGTACAGCTCCGCTGCTCCGCGGTTGTACGAACTTATGGTCTGCTGTATTGTTGCAAGTTCGCTATCCCCTATCTCAGAGCCGTTGTAATATCCAAGGACATCATTGAGGCTGTTTAGAAGTTGCGTATACTGTGAAGCGGTGCTGCTGTTTATAATTGTAAAGTTCTCAGATCTGCGCAGCACGTAGTAAGAATAGTCCTGTGTCGGTACGTATGCCGTTACCTGGCCGCCCACGGTTACATTCCCTACGCTTGCGTTGCTGCCACTCTCCCGGAGTATGCTCGTATTTGTGAGGCTGTTGATGCTGGAGTATAACGTTTTACTTTCTGAAGCGTTTGACAGGAGAAGCGTGTCGTTGTATATGTACCTATTCTGAACGCCTATCGAATATAGCGTGCTGTTCATTGTGTTTTCGTATACGCACGTGGTAGCCCATACGACTCCGTCGTCGTAATAACAGGGGTCTGAAAACATGTAGTAATACCATTTTGCGTTGCTGCCGCATTCGGCCTGCATCGACAGCTCGTGTCCCCAGAAGCCTATGTAACCGCAGTGGCTCCATTCAGAAAGGTAGGTTATGTTGCTTTGCGGAGAGATGTTGCTGAGTACCGACCCATAATTCTCTGTTAGGGTTGGAACGAACAGAGGGGCCGAGGTGCTATTCGGCGTTAATGCGGAACCTGGTTGCAGCACGGAGTAGGTAGTCGTGTTTTTTAGTATATGGTTTACACCCGACATTGTCTGCACTACAGAATCGATCGTTATGTTCAGCCGTCCGACAGCTTCTGGTATCACCGTGAACGAGAATATTTGCACCTGGGCTATAGAAGTATTGTAAAATTTACTTGGTATTGCATACATATGGTCGGCGCCCATCGTGATATTGTCCATGGTAGCGTTGCTCGCATAAACGACAACCTGGACCGTGCTTGAATGATTTACATATACTTCTTCTGGGGCGTATACATATTCGAGAACATTATCCGACGGACTTGCGGCTATGTACCCTGTCTGGTTCTTAATTTCTGTGGCTGTTGCGTTTAGCAGTTCTGTGTACGCGCTTGTTTGGCTGTGCGTAACATGCAGGTAAATTCCCAATACTGACACGGCAAACGATGACACTGCGGCCAGCAGTATTATGAATTCTATACTTGACTGACCGATTCTTCTTATCATTTAGGCACCATCACGTATACTTTTCCGGCTACTGCTACTATCCTGCCCGCACCCCTGGCTACCGAGGAGTTGTAGAATCCTTGCAGTTCGTATCCTTCGCCATTTGCCAAAGCGCTGAAAACCGTAAGATTTAGATTCGACGCGTACTCATCGTAGAGCAGCCGCTGCTCGGAGAGCCCACTACCTACCGCAGAATAGGAATTATTCAGATAGGAGAACCCGTAGCCGAATAGAGTCGCGGTCCTGAATGAAAGGAGCATGAATGCGGTAGTAGCAATCATGATGGCTATGAAAGCTTCGAAGCTTATTATGATGCCTTTATGTGGCATTTTGTTTCACCATTATCCCGAACTCCGAATAGGGTTGTACCGACTGGTTTGCCAAGGATACCACGCCAGCGTAGAGCGATTCCTGCTTGTCAATCGGCCAGTTGTGCAGGAGGTGATACGAGAATACTGCTAAAAATGACAGGAAAGCGATACTCACTAGCAACCATACCATCATCTCAAAGCTTATCTGCGCCCTCATCGTACCACATCCATCAGATACGTGCCATTTCCTAGATCTGACAGGGAGAGCATTTCCACAATACCTCCGGGACAGAGTGATCCAGAAATGGAAACGTTGTTATAGAGACGATAAGTAGCATTGCCATAAATGATAGATCTGCCAGAAACCGCAGCATTGCAGAGTCCTGGCGGCACGTACGCGTAGAAAGTGCTCGATACGTACTGCATGTTGAAGTTGACATCTGCTACAAATTGCGACATGGCTGAGGAATCCTCCAGCGCAGATTCGTCAGAGTAAAGCCCTTTTGATAAGAAAAGTGCGGTGGACAGCGCCAACGCTGCCACCACAAGGTAGAGCATAAACTCGAACGATACCTGCGCTTTCATCCAATCCATCTTATTTCCCAAGGCTCGTGGTTATGTTGGACAGCTCCGTTGCCAACGAACCCGCCACGCTGTGATTTGCAGAGCTGTTCAGGAATGCGTGCAGGGCCACGCCCTTCAGCTGCAGTATCATTGCCAGAGCCACAACTATCACTATGCTGACTGCAGACAGCATCATGATGTACTCCATCGAGCCCTGCGCCTTCCTGGACTTCGCGACCAGGAACATTGTCCGTACCAATCCGAGGTATTCTATACCCATCTTACCACCTAAGCAGCATGCTCCCTACCGCAGAACTCAGCCTGAATATGAGCAAGGCTGCGGCTATCTGCAGTGAGGAATAGGAAGCTATTGAAAGGGCGCTTCCTTTTGAAACGGAGTATTTTACTATTGAATTGTTGACCAAGGCGATGTACAGCATCAGTATTATAGATAGAGCGGCCGTGTTTATTTCAGCGGCACCGCCTATAACAGAAGTTATGCGTGTTATTTCTAGGCTTATTCCTGCAAATAATGGAAAGAAAATCATCGCGCCCAGCTTTACTATTGATCCCATGCTCTGCATTTTCGCATTGCTAAGCTTCTTTCCATTTATAGTGTAGATCTTTTGCTTCAGCTCTGTTATCGGAAGGTGCACATCGCTGCCGTTTTCTAGCGAATCTGCTATTATCCCTAACGCTTCGGACAACGCTCCTACATTGTACCTGCTCGCTACGTCTGATATACACTCCGTTGATGAGGAATATCTGTAGGTAGATCG
>JAKAXF010000036.1:0-5897 GCA_021816645.1 Microcaldota archaeon
CCACTTCGCGAATACGGCCGGGTCGTTCTGGCCCTTCCACTGCGCCTCTGCCGGCGCCTTGTCTGCGTTGAGCTTCTCCATAGGTGAATCCAGCGGTACCATTTCAAAAACGGCCACCGGGCACACATCGTGGCAGTGCGAACAGCCGGTGCATTTCGGTTTGTCTACGTAAACTTCCATGATAGCACTTGTTTTCGGATATTAAACATTCAAAAACTATTTATACATTGACGCTACGACCCTTACCATTGCTTCTGCTTTTACTGCTCTCACTCCTTCTCCTCAAGGTTTTTCATGCTGAGCATGTTGAGTATCGCCCTGCTCGCCGCAACGAGGGTGTTGTATCTCGCCTTCGTGTGCCCGCGCGACGACGTCCACACGTCCTTTACTCCGGCCAGCTCCAGCATCTTCTTTATCGGGGCGCTCGCGACTACTCCGGTACCCCTCGGCGCAGGTTTAAGCTCTACGTCAACTCCTCCGCATCTTCCGCGGACCGTGAATGGTATGCTGTGCTCTGTTCCGCAGTTGCACTGCCAGGAACCGCATCCGAGCAGTATAGGCATTATATTCCTCTTGGCGTCCTTTATCGCGCTGTCTATCGCGGCCTTCACTTCCGCGTCCTTTCCCATTCCGACTCCAACATGGCCGTTGCCGTCTCCGACTATGGCCGTTACCCTGAACTTCTGTTTCCTGTTGTTCTTTGTCATTCTCTGGACGCTCTCTATCTCTATTATCTCGTTCTTTATGTTTGGAAGCAGCGCGTCCACTATCTCCGTCTCTTCTATTTTCTTTCCCTGCGCGAATATCTGCTCTACGGATGTTATCTCGTGGGCCTTCACTTTCCTGCCGATCTCGGTCAGCGGCGCCCACGTCTCTGCGTTGAACACGGGCCCCTGCTCCGCACCTCTCCTCCTGTTGTTCCTTCCATTCAAAATATCACTTCGCCTTTATCTTTTTCTTCGCCTCCTCGAAAACCGCGTCTATGTTTGAAACGTCAAATCCTGCCTCTTTGTACGACGTGAACTTGCCGGCACCAGAGGACTTTGCGTATTCCCGTATGTGGGTTCCGGAAATCCTCTTCTCGTCTACTTCTACGGCGCCTTGCATAGGCATGCCGTTGTCTGCCGCGCCCTTCGCGGCTGAAAAAATCACGGATGATTTGATCGGCTTGTACAGCCCTATATCCAGTATGCACTTCTTGACCCCCAGCTTGCCCGCCTTCTGCGCCAGCAAAAATCCGGTGAGATAGGCAGTAGGTATGTTCGACCTGGGCTCCCAGCCAAACGCCTTTAGCTCCTTGGAGTACGCGCTCGCCAGTATCCTGTCTCCCTTCTGGTCGAACCCAACAAGCTGCGCTATTACGCCTCGGTTGCTCCTCCTGACTACGAGCCTGTCTATGCCGCTGTTAAGCATCCTTATCCTTTTCCTGTAGTTCGTCAGCGCGCTTGCCCTTCGTTTTTTTATCTTTCTAAACATTCTATCACTTCATCGGTTTCATATGTGCCTGAGCTTCTCCACCTGTTCTTCGCTCAGCTGCACGCCGGTGCTCTGGACGTGGTGGAGCAGCGATATCTTGCTGGCGAACGTCCCTCCCTTTACGAGCGCGTATAGGCGCTTGAAGCTTGCGTTGTCTATGACCTTGCTCTCCTTCAGCGACTTTAGAACTCTTCTCTGCCCTCGTATCCTTTTCATGTACGATACGGCTGGCCTCGCTCCGGCTCCCCCTCGCCTGCTACCCGGCCCTCTCGATCTGCCCTCGTTCCTCTTTATCTCGAGCTCCCTGCCGTATATGCTCAGGTTTTTCTTCTCCTTTATCGTGTATATAGAGCCGTTTTTTACAAGTTCGCGCACGTCATCCTTGGTCAGCGCCTTTCTTGCCTCGGCCAGTGCGCTGGGCTTTATGCGGATCGCACTCTCGCCCCTACCCGTGATCTTGGAGGCAGCCCTTTTAACAAATTTAATACCCATTCAATCAACTCTCAAGCGTTTACAATCCTGAACCCCTTCGCCGATGCCGCTACAGCCAGCTCTGACCTCTTCCTCTTTCCGAGAGACTTGGCGAAAGCTACATCGATGCTGTCGGGCTTGTTGTTCAACATCGCAGAGCCAAGCTCCTGGGCGTTGCGGACTAGCACGAGTCTCCTGCCGCTCTGCCTGACTCCAGACACCGACGCCGGATTCTTGTAGCCTATCATAGGCTCTGCTCCAGCGAAAGCCTTCTTTATCCTTTTCTTGCTGTCCTGCCCGCGCTGCTTCCTCCACCTCTCTAGCACCCTCTTCCTGCTCTTGGTGCCGAAGTTTGGAACATTAAATTTCGGGTGCATTTTTTTACTCGCCATAAAAATCACTCAAGGGAATGATAAACACCGTCCTGGAATACCCGCACGTCCTTGTTTGTGACTTTGCACGCCATCCTTATGTTCGCGGCTGTCTGCGATACATCGTCACGGCTAGTGCCGTATATCCTGACGTTCTTGTCCTTGACCTCGATCTTCGTTGATCCAACTATCCTTGCCGTCCTGGGCTTCCTCTCCCCAAATATGTTCTTTATCGTGAAAGTATCGCCCTTTGCCTCCATTATTATCGGAAAATGTAGGAACACCGTTTCCATCTGCTCCTCGAAGTATTTGTTCACGCCGTTGACATCGTTGCTTATCTCCTTGACCATAGAATTTACCGATACCTCTGCCTTCTTTCTTAGCACCTTGTTCTGCGTCGCACTGACAGTTATCTTGTTGCCCTCCTTGGCGACGCTGAGCAGCGACCCGTCGAATTTTCGGGTGTTCTCTCCGAGCGGGCCCTTGACCCTGACGACCTCTCCATCTACTTCGACGTTCGTTCCTTCCGGTATCGCTACCTCTCCGGACACTATCTCGGCGTTCACTCCTTTTTTCTCAGCTTTCTTAGCCATGAATATCATTCATCAGTACACGTAGGCGATAAGTCTGCCGCCTATGCCCTTCTCCTTTATCTCTCTGTTCGTGAGCAGGCCCTCTGAGGTCGAAAATATCAGCATACCGAAGCTCTTGCTCGGTATGTACATCGCCTCGTACTTGAGAACTTCGCCCTTCTGGACTGGGTACCTGGGCTTTACCACGCCTATGTCATTTATCTTGTTGGCAAGCTTCACACTAAGGACCTTCCTGCCTTCAGCCTGGACTTCCTCTACTGAACCCAGGTAACCTTCACGCTGCATTATTGAGAGCACGGCCCTGGTGAGCTTCGTGGACGGCATGGTGCATTCGCTCCTGCCAATCCTCTCGAGCGTCTTTATCTTGTTGAGCGCTTCAGCGAGTGTGTCTGCCATATCATCAACCATACTTCTTGAATCCGATGTCCTTTGCGATTTCCCTGAAGCATCTCCTGCACACATATATGTTGTGCGACCTTATGAGGCCGCGCGAGGTTCCGCATATCTTGCACCGTCTCGTGCCCTTTCCCTTGAACTTTTCCTCGTTTCTGACTTTCATGCAATCATTCTATCGTCCTTTCATTCCACGCTTACTTTGAAGTTGTTTTTAATGTAATCTATTACCTCGTCTCTGCTTATCTTCCTGTGCTCACGGCTCTCAAAGCTCCTGGCCTTCTTTCTTGCCTCGACCCTGGTTCCGCGTCTCTGAAGCGATACGTTTACGTTCATGCCAAGGATTCCTATCTTGGGATTGTACTTCACTCCGTTTATGTCTATGTACTCCTTTATACCGAAATTTATGGCGTTGTCGACCACCTGCTTCCTCGTCAACCTGTTGTCCACGGCGGCAAACAGCCTCTTGAGCATCTCGGACGCGGACGCTCCTCTGAGAGTAACGAACGTGCCTATCTTCGTGCCCTCCGCGATCTTGAACTCGGGCAGCCTGTGCCTCGATATCGAATCCGCTGGCGTCTTTCCGGTCATGCTCTCGAGAAGAGTGCGAGCGCTCTCGTGCTTCTGCTCATCGGCTCCGGTTCCTATGCTGATTACAAGCTTGTTTATCCTTATCGCGCGCATAGGATTGTCTGAACGCACGCGCTTGGCTGTCGTGCTCGCCTTTGCAACTGCTTCTTTCTTCTCGACTCCGGTCATACTACCATTACATTGCTTATAAGGGTTTCAAAGGATTCGTCTCCCTGTGGACCCTTGCTCTCTATGATTAGGGACGGTTTTATGCTCTTCGTTCCCTTTTTTATTTCCTTTATCGTGCCGCTGGTTCCCACGTGCTCGCCTTCGAGCACCACGCACTTCGCGCCGACCTTCATCGGTATATGCTTTTCTGACTTGCCCGTCTGGAACTTTACGGAGTCGCTTACCGCTATGTCCTTGCTGCCCTCCATAATCCTTCCGTCGTGGAACCTTATCATTATCTTGCCGCCTTGCGTCTTGTATTTTCCGATAACCTTGTAGACGTTGGATGTGTCCGTGAGCTTGTCGATTATCTCTACTCGACCCCTCGCATTGATGAATAGGGTGTACGTTGCCTTGACGCTCGGTATCTCTATCACGTCGTTGATTCCTACGGGATACCTGACTTCCCTGACTTGTACTCCGTTAACTTTTACCTCTCCACCTTTTATTATCTTGTTGAGGTCTGCGTTCCTTTCAGACAGACCGGTCTTCTTAAGAGCGAGAATCAGAGCCAGGCTTTTGCCGAGGCTGTGCCTGCCCGCGTCCGCCTTCACGACGTATTTGTGCTCCTTTCTCGGCACCGCGAGATAGCGTGGTGCGTTCAGGTTCTTTATGTGCCTGCTATTGCCCATCGTTGCCATTTGCTCACTCTTACTTCTTCTCAGCTTTCGCCGCCGCCTGCACCACGCCCGATACCCTTGGTGCTGCGCCCTGCAGCTTCTCCAGCCTGCCCTTGTGGCCAGTAGTATCGAGGTCCACTATGTAGACGTTGCTGGGACTTATCGGTATGTTGAATTCCTTGCCCCTGGCGTTCTTCCTCGTCAATCCGTCCAGGTATATCTTCCCGCTCTTCATGTTAACCAGCGTGACCTTCCCGCTCTTTCCCGAACTCGCTCCGGCCATTATCTTTACCGTGTCGCCCTTCGCGAGCCCTATGTTTGAGTGTTTTATCCCAAGCTTTTCCCTGAGGGACTTGTCAACGTGCGCGTGCATGAAGTGCTGTCTGGCGTGCAGCGGTGCGTTGAACCTGAACTTCCTTTGCTTCCTCGATTGCGAACTCTTAATCATCGGATCATCATACTACTCTAGACGCCACTCCGGCCATCTTTATGTATATCTCTACTACTTCCCTCGCCATCGGGCCCTTCACCTCCGTTCCTACTGGAAGTCCGCCCTCCTTTACGAGTATGCACGCGTTGTCCTCGAACTTAACGCGCATGCCGTTGGGCCTTCTTATCGGCTGCTTCTGCCTTATTATGACGGCCTGCACCTTCTTCTTTATGTATTCGGGTGAACCAGCCTTTACGCTTCCTGTAAATATGTCACCTATACCGCTGGCGGCGAGCTTCCCCTTCTTGCCTCCTCCGCCTTTTCCGACCTTGTTTATTATCATTATCATCTTGGCGCCGCTGTTGTCAGCGCACGTCAGCACGCTACCCGGAATGAGAGTCTTTGATATGTTGGTCGCTATACTCTTCATTCTGATCCCCTGCTTATTACCTTAGTTACCGCGAAGGATTTCGTCTTGCTGAGCCTCCGCGTCTCAGATATTATCACTTTGTCTCCTACCTTCGCGCTCAGGCACGGCGGATTGTGCGCGCTGATCCTCGAATGCTTTCTGACCGACCTGCCGTACTTCTTGAGGAATACGGTGTAGGGCCTTTCTACGACCACGGTCTTGTCCGCCTTGTCGCTCACTACCACGGCTTCTATGTCTGCGCCGCGCGTCTTTACGCTCCCGTGGATCGGGCATCTTGGATCATTGCATTCCATACTAGCACTCCTTTTTTTCTTG
>JAKAXF010000036.1:5907-6348 GCA_021816645.1 Microcaldota archaeon
TAACCGCTTTTTCCGTACGTTCAAAGGGCCTGAAGTTTATTTCAATACCTTCAACGGTGAAACTCTTTTTACCTACAAAGAATTTAAATGTTGATGTCTTTTTCACGACCTGCTTCACTCCTTCCGGCGTTTCCACTACAAGGGTATTTTTTGTCTCCTTGAGCACTCTGCCCCGTACGCCTTTCTGGTTTTTGTCGAGGCTTTTTAGCACTTGCACGTTAAGTCCGGAAAGTTCGTGCAGGACGATAGTTTTATTATTATAATTGAGCACAAATATAAACCTTTCGTATTCGATACATAACGGTTTGACGTCGTTGGGGTGGTGCGCCGGGCTACCTTATAACCACTTTGTCAGAAACCGTGCTTATCCTGTCTACATCGTACCGTATTACGGTCCCGTAGCTGGTCTTGACCAGAAGCACGCCCTTCTTTGCGTCGGTG
>JAKAXF010000037.1 GCA_021816645.1 Microcaldota archaeon
GTAGTTGACCCCGGCGTAATAGGCGTCTCTGCTCAGATAATCTATCCTGTCCGCGCCGAACGTGCCGGAAAATATCTCACCTATGCCTTTTCCCCTGAAATACCTGATAAACTTGCTAAACGATAGTCCCGCATCCTTGATCCTGTCCTTTATTATTCCATTCCTGATTTTTTCTTCTCCAACTATCTCGTGAGTCTTGCCGAGGTATTTCTTTAGCAGATCGTCAGAAGCGTGCGAGAAAGGGGCGTGGCCTACATCGTGCAAGAGTGCGGCGAGGTAGAGTTCTTCGTTGTCGCGGTCGTAAATGTTTGTAAATATCTCTTTTGTTATCTGCATAGTGCCGAGTGAATGTGAAAACCTCGAATGCGTGGCTCCCGGATACACCATATCAAGGAAACCAGTCTGCTTTATCCTTCTCAACCTCTGCATTTCTGGTGTCTCTATAATACTAAGCTCTACGCCGTTAGCCTTTATGTCGCCCAGAAGCGGGTCCCTGGTCCTGAAACTTGGTTTAGGCATCGCCTCGCCTGAAAATCACGATAATGTAAATCAGCAGTATTGCATCTATCGTGGAGCAGTACACGCAAATCTTGCCGAGCATCGACATCGCGGCTATCGAATATGCGAACCCCGCTATGCCTAAAACCGCCCACACCTTCCTCGCGTTGTTCTTTATATACTCGAGCGCTATCGCCACGGCGAACCACAGCAGCGCTAGCACGGCAAGCGGCACCCCTAAAATACTAGAAAAGCTGCTTGTGAGTACAGCACTGCAGTTTATGACGCTTCCCTCGGCGCATACCAAAGCACCGGGATGGAAATGCACGTAGACGAGGTAGGCCGCTACAACTACTCCGAGCACGAGTATGATCAGGGTCGCTGCCCTCAACCTACTTTGACGATCGCCTTTGATTCCGCCCGCCATCCTCACACTCTCATATCTTCTTAAGAAAAGCGCCTATTGCAGCATCGAACTCCTTTCCCCTTGGCACTAGCTCGTAGCCCACCTGCACTATCGGCTTGTCTACGTTTATTATCTTTCTCAGATCTGTTGGTGTGGCCGATACCACTACATCGCACTCAGCCCTGTTTATCGTGTTCTCGAGGTCCTTTATCTGCCTAGGAGAATACCCAACAGCAGGCAGCTCGTTTCCCAGTCGTGGATACTTGTCGTAAATGTCCTTTATCGTCCCTACGGCATACTGCTTGGCGTTGATTATCTTCTTTGCTTTGTAAAGCATCGCGGCCACTGTCCCTGCTCCGAAGAGCATCCCCCCATGAGTGATCGTTGGTCCGTCTTCCACTACCAGCACGTTCTTTCCCTTTATAAGATTAGGGTTGTCTGGCGTAACGATTGAATCCCCGTACACTATCTTGGCCTTAGCGTTGATGGCCGCAAGGTCGCTCACTACCTTGTCTATCTGTGTTTTTGTCGCGGAATTGGTCTTGTTTATCAGTATTATGTTCGCTAGCCTGGCTACGGTCTCGCCCGGATAGTAGGCTATCTCGTCCCCAGCCCGCAGCGGGTCTGCGACGGTGATTGTAAGGTCTGGCTTTATGAAAGACGCGTCGTTGTTCCCTCCATCCCATATTATTATGTCCGCTTCCTTCTCCGCCTCCCTCAGTATCTTCTCATAGTCTACTCCAGAATATACGACAAACCCGTTCTTTATGTGCGGCTCGTAATCCTCCCTTTCCTCTATGGTGGTCTTGTACTTGTCGAGGTCTTTGAGCGTGGCGAACCTTTCCACTATCTGGTCTTTCAGCACTCCGTAGGGCATCGGATGCCTTATCGCAACTACCCTGTAACCCTTCTTTTTCAAGAATCTTTCTAGATACCTGGACGTCTGGCTCTTTCCGGAACCCGTCCTGACCGCGCACACCGCTATAACGGGCTTGGTCGACTTCAGCATTACCTTTTCAGGCGCTACCAGCCAAAAGTCTGCGCCAGCCGCGTTCGCAATGCTCGCCTTGTGCATCACGTCCTCGTTTTTCTGGTCACTGTACGCCATAACGCATACATCAACCCTAAACTTCCTGATCAGCTCCGGAAGATCCTTCTCATCGTATATCCTTATCCCGTTCGGATAGTTTTTACCGCTAAGCTCTTTCGGATACATCCTGTCCGCAATGAACGGTATTTGAGTGGCGGTGAACGCCACTACCTCGTAAGCGGTGTTTTCCCTGAAAAGCACGTTGAAGTCGTGAAAGTCGCGTCCGGCTGCGCCTAGTATTATAACCCTCTTCCTTCCCTCCATTTAAACCACACTAACATATACCTCCAAAAAACTATAAATTCGTAGCGCAATTCACGAACTTAGAACAGCACTTCTAAAGGCCTGTAAACAAACTTGTTTGGTATGCGTCCTTCCATGTAAACCTTCTCTCCGCAGAACTCGCACCTTAGGTCTTTGCTTATGTTCCATTTCGAAATGTAGAACCCTTCTCTTTTTACTATCTCCTTTCCGCAAGATGGGCAATACGTATTTCCATATCTGCTTTCGTAGACGTTCCCTATGTAAACATACTTTAGCCCGTTCCTTTTTGCCGTATCATAATGGGAGACCAGGGTTTCGATCGGCGTTTCCGGGTAATCGAGCATCTTGTAGTCAGGATGGAACCTCGTGAACTGCACCGGGGTATCCAGTCCGAGATGCTCCGCGATCCATTTGGTCAGGCTGTTGCACGCATCAAGCGAGTCTCCCACCCTCGGTATTACCAGGTCCGTAATCTCTATATGCATTCCGGCCTCTTTCATGGCGAGCAGCGAATTTTTTATGCTATCGTTTGATACCACGGCTTCGTACTTGTTCGCAAACTTTTCCTCCCCGTTGCCCTTAAAGTCTACAACAACACCGTCTATAAGCCCCTTCATCTCCTTTACCGCTTCCGGAGTCATATACCCGTTCGACACAAACACGTTGAACAATCCCTTCTTATGTGCCAGCTTCGCCACGTCAAGCGCATATTCTATGAATATGGTTGGTTCGTTGTATGTGTAGGCTATGCCCTGCACACCATGCTTCAACGCCAGGGCTATAAGCTCCTCGGGTGACACGTCTGCACCGCTTATCTCCCTCTCCTTCGATATGTTGTGATTCTGGCAGAACAGGCACCCGAAGTTGCACGAAGAAGTTCCCACACCGAGCACATAACTTCCTGGATAGAAGTGGTTGAAGGGCTTCTTCTCTATCGGATCGATCTGCATCGCTTCCAAAACGCCGTAGTTCTCCAGGTAAAGTTTGCCCCCCTTGTTCATCCTTACAAAACAAAATCCCCTTCCGCCATCAGGTATCTTGCACCTCCTCTCGCACGCGATGCATTCAACCTTGCCGTTTGGCATCGGCTTCCAGAGTATTGCTTCCTTTTCCACGATAATATTCCTGCTTCTTTAATTAAATCCCTTGCTGCATTGAAGGTTTACTCTGAGAAATAGGGCGAACCGAAATCAGCGGCCGGTTCGCTGCTTTGTTCTATATTCGCTTATCTTTTTTGTGCATTCTTTGATGAACGCGTCTAGGAACTCCTGGTGTGCATTCTTAAGCGGGCCGTAAGCCCCTGCTGCTGACGGATGGCCGCCGCCTGTCCCCCCAATTATGTGCGCCAGGGACCTCATTATTCTGCCCAGATGCAGTCCGTACTCTTTGTCTATCGCGGTATTGAGCCTGGCCGAAAACGACACCTCGTCAGCGTTTTCAGCGTAGAATATCGCTACGTCGGCTCCGAGCCTTATCGCGTTGTCCGCGCTCAGGTTGGCGTGCCTGTGCACCTTCCCGTATACGAACAATACTCCATCCACTATGGATATTGCAGCGTCTTCAAGATCCTTGATCGCAGAGGCCCTGGCATCAGGAGATAGTATGTGGGACATCAGCTTCCTTATGCTGTAGTAGTCTGTCTTTGCAGTTTCAAGAAGCGTTCCTATCTGCTCAAAAGTCTCAGGGGTAGAATTCCTAAGCTCTGCCGAGTCCGATATTATCCCGGTGAGCAGGAGTTTTGCTTCGGTTTCATCGACCTTCTCTCCCAACAGCCCCAAAAGTTTGTATACTATACTCGCCGTGGCGCAGTAACTCTCATCATTGAACACGTAAACGTTGTCCTTTTCTATGAAATTGGGGTAGTGATGGTCGATTATCAGTATCTCGCCGCCAAAATTCTTAAGCTTCTCAGAGAACTGGCCAAACTCCTTAAAATTGTTCGCATCGAGCAGTATCGCTATCTTCGCGCCATCATCAAATTTGTTCGGAACCGCATCCCCGTATCCGAGCCTGTCGAGTATCCTGTTAGCGTTCGAGGTTATTGTGTCTGGAGTCGCAACGCTAGAATTTTTCATATGGTGAGACAGCGAAACAGCAGAAGATACGGCGTCGGTATCCCCTATTGAGTGGAATGTAAGCACCGCCCTGTCAGAGATACGCGGCTTCAAGAATTCGGCTAGTTCCTCAACTCTTTTTATCTGGTGCATGATCTCATTGCGCCTGGCCTTCCTGTTCCTTGATGATGGCGTTTATATTCTCGCGCAGCTCCTGTTCCTTCTTGGACGTATCGTTGTACTGCTTATCAACTATGCTGATCTTAAGGTCTACAGAGTCCTGCTCTTCCTTTATCGCCTTTATCGATTCCTCCTTCGTGGTCTCTATCATGGCGTTCCCTCTGCTGGTGTATATCTTCCCCGTAGACTTCTCCACCTCCTCCAGCGCTTTCTTGTATTCCTCTTTCTCAGCAGCCAGCTGCGCCTTCTGAATGGCGAGTGCCTGCATCCTGCTCTGCACCTTCTGGTACTCCATTGTAAGCTTTTCAGCGTCCTCTTCCATAATATCACATTATCCTTCAATCAGCAAGATTAAATTATCTGTCTATCTCTGCCATTACCACGTCCAGGCTCCCCAGTATGGGGAAGAGGTCGGCGAATTTCTCTCCCTTGACCAGCCTGGGCAGAACGGCCAGATTGGAAAAGGCGGGGGAACGCAACGATATCCTGTACGGTTTTTGCTTGTCGGGTATCATGTATATCTGGCCCTCGCCTCTCGCCAGCTCCCTGCTCTCAATCACCTCATTGGCTTTGGCCGGCGCGCCTATCAGCCTTATCGGAGCGCCCTTTACGTCTCCGTCGGGCATGTCTCCGAGCGCCTGCCTGATTATGTTTATGCTTTCAAGCATTTCGTAGTACCTCACCATGTATCTTGCGTAAACGTCCCCGGATCCGAAAACCTGCACCCTGAACTTTATCCTGTCATAAACGTAGTACGGATTGGATTTCCTCACGTCCTCGTCTACTCCCGATCCCCTGAGCACGGGCCCCGTGGTCCCATAAGCTATGGCATCCTCCTTGCTCAGCTTGCCTATACCCTTTGTCCTTTCCATGAACACTCCATTTGACTCTGTCACGTCCTTGTACTGCAGGATCTGCTCTTCAAGGTAGTCGGTCAGTTCATAGGCCCTGCGCGAGAAGTCATCCGGCAGGTCCCTGTTCAGTCCCCCTACTCTCATGTTAACGTAGAACATTCTGCCCCCGGTCACATTCTCGAGGAACTTGAGGATCTTTGCCCTTTCCCTGAAGCACCACATGAACAGGGTAAAGAACTGCCCCATGTCGTTTACGAAAGTGCCTAGCCACAGCAGGTGGCTAGCTATCCTCTGGAACTCGAGGAGTATGGTTCTGGCGTACTTCGCCCTCTCCTTTACCTCCGCCCCCAACGACTTCTCAACCGCGGCTACGTAAAGGTCTCCCCAGCCCATAGGCGCCGCGTAGTCGAGCTTCTCAACATACGGCGGGTTCACCATGTACATCCTGGTCTCCATGAGCTTCTCTACTCCCCTGTGCAGAAATCCTATGTGCGGCTCGGCAGAGACTATCTCGTCTCCGTCCAGGTCAACAACGATCCTGAGCACTCCGTGTGTGCTCGGATGTATCGGCCCTACATTTATCCTGGTTATGCTCATGCTATCAGTTCACTTGATTTTCCTGTAATCCCTGCCCCATTCAAAGCTCTTCAGGAGCGGAGGATCAACTCCATTCCACTTCTCCAGGAGCAGCCTGCCTACCTTCCTGCCCAAAATCTTTATGCCGAACATTTCGAAGAGTTCGCGCTCGTGCCAGTCGGCGGCAGGATATACACCAACAACGCTTTCTATGTTCGGGTTTTCGTGCGGCAGCTTGATCTTAACGAGCTCCTGCTCCTTGCTAACCGTGCTGTAGAGAACATACACAACTTCCAACCCATCGGGGTAATCGACAGCGGTTATGTTCTTTAGGTAGTCATACCTCTTCTTCATGTTTTCTAATGT
>JAKAXF010000038.1 GCA_021816645.1 Microcaldota archaeon
TCATCGCTTATCTTGATCTTTGTATTACTCGCCACAATCTTCTTTATGGCAGCCTTGGATATTTTCAACGCATCACGTGTTTGTATTCAGCACTCAAGATCAACATCACAGCGTAAGCTCAGCGCGCTTGATCATCACAAAACTATTATCCACATTAAGTATATTAAGTTTAACCATGCCGCCCGGTTATGCGGACCGTGCAAATAGCATTGTAAAGGCCGCCAACCGTAAAGTATTTATATCTGATATCTATAATTAGATATCGTATATAAGATATAAAACATGGTGAAAACATGAGAGGAAGACACAACGACGAAGAATTTGGATGGAGGAGCGGAGGCCGCCACAGCATGGGCGACTTTGGTATGGATACGGACTTCGGTTCATGGAGGATGAGATTTGGCAGAAAAGGTTTCCTGAGGCCGCTCGTCCTGAAGATAGTCGAGGAGAAGCCGATGACCGGCGCTGAGATAATGGACAGGATGCAGGAGCTGAGCATGGGCTGGTGGAGACCATCCCCGGGATCGATATACCCGCTGCTCGACCAGCTGGTAAGCGAGAGCGTACTCGAAAAGCTAAAGGACGGAAAGTACGAGATGAGGAAGGAGTACCGTCAGAGATACGAGATATCTGACGATGTAGAAGGTATAATCTCAAACATAGAGAGCAACATCTCTTACCTTGAAGACATGTCGCAGAAGGACTCTGACAAGCTGTCCAACTACGGGAGCAGGCTGAAGAAGATATCCGACAGGCTCTCGGGGCTTGTCGGGAAATGAGGCGGTACGATGAACGGCAGGCAAAGCGGGTATCATGGACCTGGCAGCCACGCCCATCATTCTATGCGTGCGGCGCAGGATCCTACGTCGCTGCTCCAGGATATAGGCATAACGAGAGGAATGACCGTAGCGGATCTTGGATGCGGCTATGGCTTCTACACCCTGCCAATAGCCTTGATAGTGGGAAACACGGGGTTGGTGTATGCCGTAGACTCCAGCAGGTACAGTCTGGAAGACCTGAGCGAGAATCTTGGAAAGAATATGGCCCTTAACGGTAAGTACAGCAAAATCACTGCTCTCGAGAGGGACATTTCGGATACCGGAATAGACGGGGATTCTGTTGATGTTGCGTTCTTCGCGAACGTCTTCCACGATGTCGAGGACAAGAAGAAATTCATAGGCGAGGTGAAGAGGATACTCAAACCAGCGGGTATCGCCGTAGATCTCGACTGGCACAACGGGCGCACAGAGTTTGGGCCTCCTATGGGACTAAGGGTGCCGGAGGAAGAGGCGAAGCGGATGTTCCTGAGCAGCGGGATGAAACTGCAGCGTTCAATAGACGTGGCTCCGTACCATTACTGCCTGGTATTTAGCAAGGCCTAGCGTTCACAAATACGGCAGATTGACAGGATTCCAACGTCCCCGATACCTTTAAGTATTAAAAAGACGCAATAATAAACAGGTATATTTATATGGTAGCTAGAGCAATCGAACATCTTCTGCCAGCGGGTCAGGAAAACGCGGAAAAGCCGCGCGTAATGGGGTTCAACCTGGCGTTTGCTCCATTGACCCAGCCTGACAATTCAAAGTGCGGCTTTACGGCCGTTAGATCTATGGTACTGGGCTATCTGGACTCTACAAAAGGTATGACCGAGGCCTCCATTATAAGATTCAAGAACTTTATGGATGCCTGGTGGGAGAGGAACAGAGTCGAAGCGGTTGGCGGGGAAAACAGTTACAACATTGGAATAGATATATACAACCTTTCGCATTTGATACTCACGATAAATAAGGAATTTGACCTAAACTGCGAGATCAAGGTTTCAGCAAGCGGTGCCGTGCAGAAAAGCCTTGAAGAGGAGCTAAACGATCTGAATAGAGTCAACCCTTCAAGACGAATCAGGTTGGAGAACGAGGTTGTATACAAGACGCTAAAAGATCCGAATCGTAATAGCATAGACTTCGATACCCACGAGCTTACCGAAAAGGAGATGATAGAAGCCGTAAGGAACGACGAATACGTAATATTCAACTCTCAGGATCATTGGCTGCTCGCGTGCGGCATAATAAGTAAGCGCTACCCTGACGGCAGGGTCGAAGAAGAACTGTTTATGTCAAATCCCGCAAATTCAGAAAAGGCTACGGTGTTCAAGAATTCTACACGGTACTTCAATTCTACGTACCTGACCGAGAGTCGATACCCTGTGATAAGGGTGAAATTCACTCCTTCTCCAGGTGTCAGGTCCAGAGAACTGGAGGAGTAAACACAAAAAAGAAAGAAAAGAAAGCAGAAAAAATCAAAGCACGTGGATCATAGCCGGTATCGAGAACGCGAAGAGCGGGAATATCAGCAGCGAGACCGTGTTTATTACCTTTATAAGCGGGTTTATCCCAGGCCCGGCCGTATCCTTGAACGGATCTCCTACCGTGTCACCCACCACGGCTGCCTTGTGCGTGTCCGAACCTTTGCCGCCAAAATGCCCTTCTTCTACGTACTTCTTGGCGTTGTCCCACGCGGCTCCTCCTGTTGTCATCATTATAGCAAGGACGAGCCCGGATACTATCACTCCGGCGAGAAGCCCGCCCAGAGCGAATTTGCCGAGTACGAGTCCAACGACTATAGGTGACAGAATGCCGAGAAGAGCGGGCGCCACAAGCGACCTTATGGCCTCTTTTGTGGTAATGTCAACCGCCTTGGCGTAGTCTGGCAGTACCTTGCCCTGCAGCAGTCCCTTCCTGGTCTTTACCTGATTCCTGACCTCTTCTACTATCTTCGAGGCTGCCCTGCCCACGGCCTTCATTGTTATGCCTGAGAAGACGAAAGGTATCATTGCGCCCAGGAAGAGCCCGACCATGACCAGAGGGTTGAGTATGTCAAGCGCAGTTATTCCAGAAACACTCGCAAACGCGACGAACAGGCTGAGAGCAGCGAGTGCTGCTGCGCCTATGGCGAAGCCCTTGGTAACGGCTTTCGTAGTATTGCCCACAGCGTCGAGAGGATCTGTTATGCCCCTGACGCTCTCGCTCATTCCGCTCATCTCTGCTATGCCGCCTGCATTGTCGGTTATCGGCCCGTAGCTGTCAACAGAAACTATTATGCCTGTAAGCGACAGCATCGCCATCGCCGCGATCGATATGCCGTATACTCCGGCAAAAATGTACGATACGAGTATTCCTGCTACTATGGTCGCGACAGGAAACGCGGTGGCCCGCATACCGTTTGCGACTCCTGATATTATGTTGGTCCCGGCTCCGGACCTTGATGCTTCGGCTATCTCTAGCACAGCCTTTGTGTCCTTGTTGGTGTAGTGACCGGTTATTTGTGCAAGTAGAATCGCCACCACTATGCCCGAAAGCATCGCCGCAAAGTAGCCGAGGTTGTGTATGACCAAAGCGAAAGCAAAGAATCCCACAACCGCCAGAAGCCCAGAGAACAGTATGGACCTGTAAAGCGTGCTCCAAATCTTCTTTTTATCGTTTGTGCCTACTGTGAATGTGCCTATTATGGACGCGACTATGGCTATGCCGCCAACAGCCAGGGGAAGTACCAGCGCGATGTGTGGCAGCTTGAACAGCTGTGCGATCAGCATCGATGCAAGGACCGTTATCACGTATGATTCATACAGGTCGGCCGCCATACCGGCGCAATCGCCGACGTTGTCTCCTACGTTATCAGCTATTACCGCCGGGTTCCTCGGATCGTCCTCCGGTAGCCCTATTTCGGTCTTGCCAACAAGGTCCGCTCCTACGTCGGCACCCTTCGTGTAGATTCCTCCACCCACCCTTGCGAACAGGCTTACCAAGCTCGCTCCGAAACCGAAGCCTATAAGCACGAGCGGGTTCTTGTAAAGTATGAACATTAAAGTAAAGCCGAGCAGCGCGAGTCCGACAACGCTCATTCCGGTTACGCTTCCTCCTACGAACGCAACGTGCAGGCTTCTCTTCAGTCCCTTCTCGGCAGCCTTCGCGGTCTTAACGTTTGCCCTGACCGATATCTCCATACCTATATATCCTGCGAGAGCCGAACCAGCTGCTCCCACCGTAAACGCAATCGGGGTCGCTCCTGGAAGGATCCTAAAGTACGCCGCTATCGAGAATATTATGACGAGTATGAGCCAAAACACGAATATGGTCTTGTACTCCCTCTTCAGAAAAGCCGTGGCACCCTGCCTTATCCCCTTTGCTATCTCCTCCATCTTCTTGCTTCCCTTCTCCTGCTTCAGCACGAAGAACGCGGCAGCGGCCGCGTACAGCAAAGCCAGTACAGATGCGACTAAAGGTATTACGATTATATCCATTTCACCACACGGATTCAGATGTAAAACAATGAAATTAGAAATAATTTGTTGAAAAGGTTTTAAAAGCCTTCTCTTGAATCGACAGCGCGCAGACGAACTCGTTCAAAACAATTTTAGAACCTTTTAGCATAAACCTACAGGTAGGTAGATAGCATGGAGCAACAGGTTGTGCTGGTAGACGAGAACGACAACGAAATAGGGCTAGAGGAAAAGCTTGCGGCCCATCAGAACGGCGGCAAACTTCACAGGGCGATATCCGTCTTCGTCTTTGACAAGGACAACAGGCTGATGATGCAGCAGCGCGCGCTTACCAAGTATCACGGTGCTGGGCTGTGGTCAAGCACAACGTGCAGTCATCCTTTCCCAGAAGAGAAGCCTTTCGACGCTGCGCACAGACGCCTTAAGGAAGAGATGGGATTCGACTGCGACCTGAAAGAACTCTGCGCGTTCGTTTACCACGCTGACATGGAGAACGGGCTCAGGGAGAACGAGTACGACCACTATTTTGTGGGCCACTACGACGGAATGCCGAAAATAAATCCTGATGAAGTCAACGACTGGAAGTGGATGAGCATAAAGGAGCTAAGGAACGAAATAAAGAAAAATCCAAAGCAATTCACATCATTCTTTCTCGCTTTCTTCGAGAGAGTAATAAGAGAGGCGGAGAAGTCCGACATGCGGTTCGAATAATATTGCGCAAATGTTTTACTTGCCTTAAGCTGTGCATGCGCAAGATTTATAAAAAGCCCCAGCGTCCCTTTTCCTGTGTTATCAATGGAAGCTAATGTACACCATTTTTCCGAGCAGTCAATGTGCCCGAGGTGCGGTAGGGCGCTGAGCGAGAAGGAAGCAGAGCAGTACTCCAGGGACGGCGAGTTCGAGTGCGAGGATTGCGGAACTAACGTGTCACACTCGCACAGCGGTGAAGGAGGTTGCGGCTGCGGTGGATCATGCGGATGTGGCAACCACTGAAGGCTACCTGAACAGGCAAGACCGCTCTGTATTCCGGCCAGGGGACGAGATTGATGCAGAAGCTGCGTAACGATGAGCTCGAAGAGGCGAAGAAGTCTAACGTGCAGTACGATTTTGTAACAAACGTGAAGCCGGCGTACCAGGTCGAAAAAGGTATCAACAGAAGCGTTATAGAAGAGATTTCGGCCGACAAGAAAGAACCGGAGTGGATGAAAGCTATAAGGCTGAAAGCCCTCGCAATATTCCTTTCAAAACCAGTCCCGACGTGGGGGCCGGATCTCTCCGAGCTAAATTTTGATGATATAACATATTACATCAGGCCCGGAGAGAGAAAAGCTTCCGATTGGGACGAGGTGCCAAAAAACATAAAGGACACTTTCGACAAGCTCGGCGTACCTGAAATGGAGAAGAAATATCTGGCCGGATCTGTGGCGCAGTTCGAATCAGAAGGCGTATACTCAAAACTGTTGAGGCGATGGGAGGACAAGGGCGTGGTGTTCATGGATATGGACAGCGCGCTCAAAAAGTACCCCGACGTAGTAAAGGAGCATTTCGGTAAGGTGGTACCACCAAGCGACAACAAGTTCGCTGCACTAAACACCGCAGCGTGGTCGGGCGGTTCGTTTCTCTACGTGCCCAGCGGAGTCAACGTGGACCTCCCGGTGCAGGCTTATTTCAGGATGAACGGGGCTCTCGAGGGTCAGTTCGAAAGGACGCTAATCATAGCTGAGCCCGGTGCGTCGGTGCACTACATAGAAGGCTGCACCGCGCCTACGTACAGCAGGTATTCGCTGCACGCCGCCATAGTTGAGGTCTACGTAAAGGAAGGCTCTAA
>JAKAXF010000039.1 GCA_021816645.1 Microcaldota archaeon
ACCTGTCGATGATAAACAATGAAGAACTCTATAAAGATAATAGTGGACAACAGGGAGCGCAATACCGCGATAAACGAATACCTAAGCAGCAGGGCCGTAGTAGAGTTCAGGACGCTGAATGTAGGTGACTACATAGTGTCGGACAGGATAGCGGTTGAACGCAAGACGGTAGGTGATTTCCAGAGCTCTATACTGAACGGGAGGATCTTCGACCAGGTTCAAAGGCTTGCGGAGCACTACCCACGCCCTATAATAATAATGGAGGGCGACCAGAAAGATTTCATGCTGGGCAGAAAGGTTTTTGTAGGCGCGATAGTCGCGCTGTATGTAGACTACAACGTCTCGGTTATTTTTTCAAAAGGCCCTACCGAAACTGCAGAACTGATTGTAAGTATAGCGGAGCATGAACAGGATGATGAGAAGCGCGAACCTTCAATAAAGGGAGGAGCCAGGGCTTATACAACGAGCGACTTCCAGCGCTTCATGATAGGCAATATGCCAGGTGTAGGGCCCAAGCTTGCAAAATCGCTGCTCAGCCACTTCGGCAACGTTAGGAACATAGCAAACGCCAGCGAAGAGGAGTTGATGAAAGTTGAGAAGATAGGGGCGAAGAAGGCAAAAGGAATACGCAGGGTAATGGATGAAAAGTTTGACCAAGGCCATACCTAATCAGCGAGCCTGGAAGAAACCATCCTGCTGAGAAGCATGGCGTCAGTGTCTTTTCCAGTCCCGATCCCAAGACGCCTGGCCGCCGATGCCTTCTGGTCTCTTGACGGTTTGAACACGCGTTCTCTCCTGATATGCTTTCTTGCATTGGAGTAAGCGGCTCCAGTAGCAAACAGGAGCACATCGTCGGGGTTCCTAGCCCCAACTCGTTCTATAGCGGCTTTGACCTGCCTGGTCATGGCGGCAAAAAGCAGCATCTCTGTGCTTATACTTTTGGCTATGTTGGAACCTTCTGCGAAAGACAGCTTCGCATTAAGGTAGGCACCTAGAACGTGATTCTCGTCAACCACCCTCCCCGGATCAAAAAGCTGCACCACTCCTTTTGTTTTATCTTTTTTTGAAATATTAAGGAAATCGTCTAGGCTTATGGTCAAAGACGCCCTTTTTATTACAATATCTGCAACATTTAGACTTATGTTATTCATATCAAAACCTGGCACGAATTCGCGAAGTACCAAACGCCGCTACGAAATCAAGAACCAAATACCAATTGAATATTATAAATAGTTTGCCAAAATATAATAGAGGGGTGCTGGGATGCAATTCCTGCAATGGATATTCAACCTGTTCAATTTTACCAACGGTCAGACTTCCTATCTTTACTACGACATAATTATCTTCTCACTGCTCATGGTGTTCCTGGCAGTCAACGCGGGGCAGATAAGAAAATATTCGAGAGCGGGGAGAACCTACGCGCTCGCCCTGTTGCTGCTGCTGCTCGCGTTCCTGCTCGCTGAGCTGCTGTTCGTAACACCTACGCACCTCCTATATAACGACGAGGCGATCTACGCCAGCATTGCAAAAACCATACTAACCAACCACATCCTGGGCATTTGCAGCTTTTCGAGCGCGAATTACTGCGTTCCAGGCACGGCTGGTCTGTTCCATCAGCCCGGTGAATGGCCCCTCATGCTGGCGATGGCCTTCTCGATCTTCGGGGTAAGCTTCTCAGTAGGCTTTGACCTTGCGCTTTTGCTGTCGGTGTTGGGCGTGGCGCTTGTATTCTACATCGCCCAGTTGCTCTTCAAGGATAGCAGGGTATCTTTACTGGCGGCAGGCATCTTTGCATTCACCCCGCTGTACATGACATTCTCCAGGTCCACGATAGTAGACCTGCCCGCTGCCGTGTTCGGGCTGCTTGCCATATTTTCGCTGCTGATCTACATCCGCGAGAGAACTTTGCTAACCGGGCTCCTTACGGCTTCGGCCATAGCCGTGACGATGAGTATAAAGGTCGATGCGGTGATAATCCTACCTATAGTTCTTGCAGTGCTGCTGCTTGACAGTGAAACTTTCAAGAAGAAATGGTCTTCTAGAAATATGTTCATCCTTGTGGGAGTTGTTGTAATCACCATCGTGCTCTTGTTTCCAGAATTCGTGTTCCTCAAGAACGCGCCGACCATTACCGGTGCCGGCGCTTTCGGAAACGCTCCGGGCCAGCCGCTGTTCAGTTTGAACTACCTAATCGGCAACTTCACCCAGAACACGCTGTTCTGGTTCGGAAAGTACTCGTACACCTCGCTGTTGTTCAACGGAGTAAGGTACCCGTACAACGTGGAGTTTCCGGCCAGCTATACTGTTTTCGCGATCGTCGGCCTTGCGTTTCTGATAGCAAAAAGGAAGTTCAGGCTCGTTGGTTTGGTATCTGCATGGTTCCTTATAATATTTGTATTCTACACGTCCTATTACGGCGGCAGCGTGCTCTATAGTTCTGGGGACGATGTACGCTACTTCCTCCTCGCCTTCATACCAGTGTCCATGTTTGCAGCGTTTGGACTTACGAACGCTTACGACTACATCCTGGGCGCTTGGCGAAATGCATTTTCTGTAAAACGCCATCGCATTAAGAAGCGCGCGGCATCCCGGCACACGGGAACTGGCGGGACGCTGCTGATGGTGGTGCTGGTAGCGCTGCTGTTTTCAAACGCTTTTGCGCAGTTCGTCAACATAGTGCACGCGCCTCCCTCCCACATACTTCCGTTTGCGGCCGAAAGATATGACGAAAGGCTCATAGACGCTACGTACCAGCAGATACCCAAAAGCTGCATGGTAGTTACCTTCCAGCCGCCTCTCTGGTACGTCCTGGGACGGGCGAACATCTATACAACCTGGATAAACTATCCTGAGTACGAGAGCACGTTCAACAACATGTCGAAAGGCTGCGTATACTTCGACAGGTCGATCGATTGCTACTTGAACTACGGCGGCGTTGACACGCAGCTCGAGTGCGAGAACTTCACCTCTACGCACACACTGATACCGGTAAACATAACTTTCTTCAACAACGACACGTGGTACAACGTGACCATGGGTATATACGCGGTCGTGCCGGGGAACAGCTCTGCAGCCCGGTAAACGGCGCGGGCTTCACCTTTTGTAATAGATGTTCCCCGAATAGGCGAGATAGTAGTACTTACCCGCCACGAGGCTGTTGTTGTATACGTTATCGTAGAGGGTCAGGTTGCACTCTGACGGGTTGAAGGCCCAGCTCTCGTTGATGTTCCACAGGTTCAGCGAGTTTATGTAGTCCAGCGCGGCCGCATCGGGTATTATGAGATAAGTGTTGTTTGGTATCGAGGAACATGTCGGCCAGAACGTTGTGAATTCCTCGCCGCTGCCGTACTGCCCGAAGCTCTTCATCGCCGGGAATCCCATGTAGTATATCATGTAGTACGGGGTAAGCGCGGATCCGTACACGTTTGCGCTACCGAGGTCTGTGGCGTTGAGCAGGGCGCTAGCCATGATTTTGGAGAACATCGTAGTGTTGTGATTTAGCACGTAGTCGTAGTAATCTATGGTTACCGAAGTAACTAAAAGGAACACGACCAGCACCGCCACTACGGCGGCCCAGAGCAGCCTTTTCTTTTTGAAGAATCTGTCACCGATATCAGAGAGCCCGACTCCCAGTATAAGCATCAGCGGAGCGGCCACTATCACGGTAAATCTCATAAGCTTGTATATCGGGAAGTAGTGCGTGATGCTCATTGTGCCAAACTCCATGTACGCCACGAGGAACGCCGCCCATCCAAGGAGGAAGTAGTACCTCCTGTCTCTTGTGGCCAGCAGGTATACACCTACAAGCACGACCAGGTAACTGAAAAATCCAACGTCGTTCAGGTTAAGCTGCTGGAAGTTGAATACCTGGTTGTAGAGAGAGCCCAGGCTGCTGAACGAGTACGGGAAGTAGCCGTTGATGTAGAACGTAAGGCTCGGATTGGTATAATATATTTCATCGAGGCCTCCGGCCGCACTGTAGTAGCTGTTCGTAAGGTTGAATTCATAGAACGGGTTGGAAGATTGGGCTACGTGAAGGTTCACGAAGCCGAGTATTATGACCGCGGTAACGAGACCAAGGAAGTAGAGCCAGTATTCGTAGTGCGGGCCCTTCCCCTTTCCTCTCCTTAAAAGTCCATAGACGAAATCTACCGCGATGTACACGGTGAAGAACAGCACGTAAAGGTACGCCAATGGGTTTATAAGCGCTCCGGCGAACGTAAAGATTCCGGAAAGCACGTAGAGCCAGCGATTCCTGTATTTTCTGGCGTACATGAATAGCAGTACTGACAGAGACAGGAACATCGCCATGGGCAGCATGGGGTTTGGCTCTGTGTTGAAACGTATGACGGCAGGGTATATCGCGAAAAGGAGGGCGCTGAGCAGTCCTGCACCGTAGCTCTTGATCTCCTTGCCGAGCAGGAACACCAGGAATATAGTCACGAGGTAGCTGATGAGGGCGTAGAATCCCGCACCTAGATCCGTGTACCCGAACAGCTTTACAAATAGCGCCATGGGGTAGAGGAGCATGAGCCTTAGCGAGAATATGTCAGCGTTTACCTTGAAAGTATTGCCGAGTATGTTCGGCATGAACCCCGCGTACGCGAAATCGTCCCCATAGAAGCTCATCCCCTTGAAAACCAGCGAGGACAGCACGGTCCCTAAAATCAGTATGAGCACGAGGAGCATGTAGGCTCTCTTTTTCGTGATACCTTTGTCTTTCGTGCGATTTGGCATAGTGTCACTGGCTCGGATTCGTCAGCCTGCTTATCGGGATCGTCACAACGCTGCCGTTCAGGCTCGTAAGTATAATCTTGTTCTTAGCTATCGTGATCTCGTTCGACAGGTGGTGCATGCCCGTGTTGAGCTCGTTGACCAATGCACCGTCGCCCGCGTTCAGGACGTAAAGTATACCTACGTCGTTCATTATGTACAGGTAACCGTCGTGTATGTTGGGGTTGCTCTCGCACTGCCCGGTGTTGAACATCCAGCGGATCGCCCCGTCAGTAGCGTTGACCGCGAAGAGCACGCCGAGGAAGTTGGAATCCGCGTACGCCGTTCCGTTGTACATAGTTATTGCCGTCATCGTGGGTTCTGTCAGCGGTTCGCCCCCAACCGCGTAGTATGTGCTGGGCGTTATAACCGGCAGCTTTGTGGTCTCGTACTCCTCATCTACCTTCCAGATTACTTTTCCGTCGCTCGCGTTCATGCCTATGAGCGTGGGGTAGTCGTACATGCTGTGATTCAGGTAGCCGGTAATTATTATACCCTTGTAGTAGCCGGGGGAAACATCGTTCAGGCCGCTCCCGGCTTCTGGAAATTTATGGGTCCATTTTATGGTTCCGGATGTAAAGTTTATCGAATAAAATATGAAGTCGCCGGTTATATTGTCAGAGGTGAACTCGTTTGTGGTCCCGGCGCCGAAGTACACGGTCCCGTTAACAAGCAGCGGAGACGACATCGTATCGGGCAGGTCTGTAAAGTTGCTGTAAATCACGTTGCCCGTGCTGACGTTCGCCATCAGGTACCCTCCCATACTCGGAAGGAAAAATCTCCCACCTGCGTATGCCGGAGTAAGCATCGAAGGTGCAGAGAGGTTGGACTTCCACAGTATTGCACCATTGCTCATATTGATGGCGTAGACCGCGTCGACCATATTGTTGAACTTGGTGAAGTTTGGGGGTGGTATCTCCTCGTTGTTGCTCATCGAAACGATCAGCATGTTATCTATAGTTACGGGTTGCCCTATAAACTGGTTCGGGAAGTAGTCCCGCCACACTACGTTGCCCGTGTACGCGTCTATCGCCGCGAGGGATCCGGGCGTAGCCTTGTAGTCTGCTATGAGCTGGTCGTGGTACGGTCCGGCGGTTGTGACAAAAAGCACGCCCCTGTACACGGTTACCGGCCCCATTATAGTATCGTTCAGGCTGACGTTTATATTTCCTATATTCTTATCAACATAGTACGTATGGTTTATTCCTCCATCGTATTGGTGTACAAGGCCTGCACTC